>NZ_JBFUKT010000003.1:0-118021 GCF_056400705.1 Paenisporosarcina sp. P5_A11 | reverse complement strand
CATTCCGCTCGACTTGCATGTATTAGGCACGCCGCCAGCGTTCGTCCTGAGCCAGGATCAAACTCTCCATAATGGTGAGTCGATTAGCTCGACTTTGTTGCTGGCGTCAAAAATTTGACGTTTATAATGAACGGTTAAGTTCAAGTTTGTTTTCGATACCGACAGGTGTCGGCGTAAAAAAACGTTTTTGCTTCCGGCACCGAAGTGCGTTCCGCTTGTTAGTTGACGTTTTGCTGTTCAGTTTTCAAGGTTCATGTGTTGGTCACTGTTTCAACAGCAACTCTTATATCTTAGCAAATTCTTGATGTCATGTMAACAAAAAGTTTTGCTTTTTTATTTTAGTTTGCCGCGTGTTTTGGCGACTTATGTATCTTACCATCCTTTAAACATGAATGTCAATACATCATCATAAATTTTAAAGAACAAAAATAAACTAGTTGAGGAAGGGTTGTGAATCAAATGAAAAAACGTATATTAATCACCTTAATCATTGTGTTCGTTTTCTTAATATTTATTCAACAAAAAGAACAATGGACATCGGTATTTCGTGTCACTGAACAACCTGACGTCTTGATGAAAGGCAATCACGGAGTGACATTAACCGTGGATCTATCATTCGGTCGCGAAGACGTGGATGACTGGATAACGAATTTAGAAAAACCTTATCCTCTACTTTTTTTAGATGCAGATTGGATGGAACGTTCTCCTTTAATCGTTAAAAAAATTAAAGAAAAAAACATTCCAGTTGGMTTACTCGGTCAAGAAAGTAAAAATTATGAAGAAAATCTTGGCCTGCTAAAGAAGGAAATCGAAATTTTCCAGTCAGAATTCGGCGTTGTTCCACTGTGGTATCGGACGAAGGATAATATTTTTCCAGAACCACTTAAGCAACAAGTTTGGGATTCCAAAATCAATATGGTGAGCTCATCAATTAAATGGACTGCTGGTGATCCTCCTACTATTCAAAAAGGGGATATCGTTTCAGTTGCATTACATCAGAAAACTCGCGTTTCTCTTAAGGAGCTAACTGCTTTCCAAAAAGCTCATCCTTTTGTCTCTATAGAAGAAACACTTTTCGGCTATAAAACACAAACAAAAACTTTCCCATAAAAAAAGCATCCAAATGGATGCTTTTTTTATGCTTTTACTTTAGTCGTTTGAGCACGTGCTTTTCGACGCTCTTCTAATTTTAATCGATCCACATCAGACTTCGCATTGTATTTAGGTAATTTTAGTAATTGGTATGCATTTACCGCTAATAATGGGAACAATAATAAAGTTACGTAACGATCTACGTCTTTTTCATCTACCATCAAAACGGGTAACCATTCTAACGTTGTAATAACAATCATAAAAAATAACGCAGAAATGAATGCATGTTTTTTCGTCCATTTAGCTTTGAAATAAGCTACAACTAATCCTGTTGTTATTAGAATAGCCAGAAGGCCTAAATATAACCATAGTTGTGATTGCGAATTAGCAATCGGCATAAAACGAAATTTAATTAAATCAAAAATAACTAATGCAATAATTAATAACTGTACCCAGTTCCATAAGGTTAGAGTTTTAAAAATATTAACACCAAATTGATGAACTGTTAAATATGCGAAAAATCCCATTTGACTTAAAACACTCATTGTCATACCAAGAAATACAAACCACAAAAAACTTGCGGCAAATTCTGCATACTCTCCACTTGCAACATATGGTGCAAATGCATCTTGCCATCGAATAATTAATCCAAGCACACCGGTAACTAGACCCCCAATTACAAGTGCCTTGAAGAAAAATATAAACCAATTTCGTATAGTCACAGCAAAAAATCCTCCGTTTTTCTCAAGTTCTTCACTTGATTGTATCAACGAATAAGCAAAAAATCTAATTTACTAATCAATATCTACATATTCTCAAGAAATATGTGAACAATAAATGAAAAGGTCAGTGGAAGAAAAGAGGTTAAGTATGCGAAAATGGATAATACTTTTAGGAATCGTCGTATTAGCAGGTTGTGGAGCACAACAAAGCAGCACCCCTTCTTATGAGGAAACGAAAAAAATGGTTACGGATACCATGCAAACTGAAGAAGGAAAAAAAGTAATGCGTCAAATGCTTTCAGACCCTGAATTTAAAGAGCTTTTAATTTTGGAACAAGAAGATGTTAAAACTTCGATTGAGAATACTCTTCTGTCAAAGGATGCGGAAAAATTTTGGAAAGATACCTTTAAAGACCCAACTTTCTCTGAAACCTTTGCGAAAAGCATGAAAAAACAACAACAAGATATCATGACTGCCTTAATGAAAGATGCATCATTTCAAAAAGAGTTAGAAACATTCTTTGGTTCACCGGAGATGCAAAAACAAATGGAAACAATTTTACAGTCGTCAACAAATCGCAAAGAAATCGAAAAAATTGTGCAGGAAACGATTGATAGCCCGCTTCTAAAAGCGAAATGGGTAGAATTAATCAAAGCGGCTGGCACGACGGAAGAAAAAGGAAAATCGCCATCAAAAGATTCTAGTGGTGGCAGTGGCGGCGAAGGAAATAAACCTTAATAACAGAAACCCCCGCTCGTAATATGATGAGCGGGGGTTTTACATTATTTCGTTAATTTATTAATGACTTTTGTAGCGATTTCTCCATATAGTTTACCTGTAGGATGTACCTCTGAATACACAGAAGGAGCAAAATCTTCTTCATTCCAATCAGGTTGACCTAGTGGGATTTGACCAAGGAGTTCTGTACGAAGCTCATCTGCAAGCTTCGGACCTCCTCCCTTACCAAAAACATACTCTTTTTCATTCGATGTTTTCGATTGGAACCACGCCATATTTTCGATTACGCCTAAAACTTCATGATCTGTTGAAAGCGCCATAGCACCTGCACGAGCAGCAACAAAAGCTGCTGTTGGATGCGGAGTGGTAACAACGATTTCTTTAGATGATGGGATMATTTGATGAATATCAAGTGCCACGTCACCTGTTCCTGGTGGTAAATCAAGCAATAAATAATCTAATTCGCCCCACTCAACATCTTTAAAGAATTGATCTAATACTTTACCAAGCATAGGACCGCGCCATACTACAGGTGCGTTGTCTTCAACGAAAAAGCCCATTGAAATAACTTTTACCCCAAATCGTTCAACTGGGATAATGCGAGTACCTTCTATTTTTGGACTTTGTTGAATGCCCATCATATCAGGTACGCTGAAGCCATAAATATCCGCATCGATTAATCCGACTTTCTTGCCTAAGCGCGCTAACGCAACTGCTAAGTTTACGGAGACAGTAGATTTCCCTACGCCTCCCTTACCAGATGCAATTGAGATAAATTCCACTTTATTTAATGGTGACAATAAATCTTGTGCTTCAGATGCAGTTGTCGTTCCGCGGAACGACGCTAACACTTCTGCAGGCAATTCTTCAAAGCGAATGCCTACTGTACCAACACCCGCTCCTTTTAATGCATCTACGACCTTCATTTGCAGTTGCATTTGTTCAGCAGTATTAATCTTAGCAATCGCAAGCTTTACGCTTACATGATTTTTTTCTTCTTTAATAGATACTTCTTTTATGCCATTTGTTTCAAGTAACGTTTTATGTAAAAAAGGGTCTTGTAATTGCCCGAGCAGTTCGCGAACCTGTTGTTCATTTATCAAATTAGACACTCCTTTAATGTACATTTCGTCCTATAGTATATCATATCAAATATAGCTAGTCGGCATTATAGGATCTTCGTTAGTGTAGGAGGCATTGATCAAATGTTATTCGTCAAACTTCTTCTTACTTTAATTAAGAGGTTATTAGCGTGTCACTGCATTTCACCATCTACGTACTCTTCAATCCCATCAGCAATTGCTTCAGCCATTTTCTTTTGATAGTCTTTAGACGTCAATAATTTTAATTCCTCAGGGTTACTTAAGAATCCTGTTTCCACTAATACTGCTGGCACGGTTGCTTTTTTCAATAAGTATACTTGTTTAATTGCTAATGCTTCACGTTCAGTATTTCCAATATGTTCTCGGATTGAGGCTTGAATAGCTTTCGCAACAGCAGCGCCATCTACATGACCTTCCTTATGGTAAAACACTTGAGCCCCACGCCATCTTGCATCAGGTATAGAATTCACATGGACACTGATAAATAAATCTGCTTCTGTGTTGGCAATCATTTCTTCACGCAATTGCAAGTCTGCACGTTTTCTTGCACGAATGGTTGGGAACGTAGCTTTGGGATTATGTTCCGCTACTGCATCTTCCTCATTCGACCTTGTCATCACAACTTCGGCACCCAGATGTTTTAATTCTTTCTCGAGTTCTTTCCCAAGTGATAGCGTTATATCTTTCTCAACAACTCCTCCAATAGAAGCGCCACCGTCCATTCCACCATGACCAGGATCAACTACAATTCTCATTCCAGCAAGAGGCGCTGGTAAAAAGAATGCACGATCAGATGCTTGAGTTTCATAAACTACAACTGTTACAGAGACTAACAATAAAAGTCCAATTGCTATCCAGCGTTTCAACGCGTACGACACCACCTTTTACACTCACTATACGTATGTCCTATACGAACTATGAGGAAAATATCGTACCTTTTTAAATTCAGAAAAACCTTTTCCATTTCAAAAAAAGGTTTCACAATTTCAAGACTGGAATCTTCCTTACACAGGAAGTGCCTTCACAAACAAGTATTACAAGTTGTCATCTCTCAAATCCATGTAGACAGAGCCATCTGATTGAATTTCAGCATAAAAAACTTGTTCTATCGAATTAACTCCATGCTTTTTCAATTCATTATCTAACCATTCTTCGGTAAAGTTTTGTCCAGGAAAATTCTCCGTTACGATTTTTCCCTCTGCGATAATTGTGAATGGCATATACTTTGGTACATCGATCTTAGCTTTCACATCTTGTTTTGTCGCATTTTGCTGGGCTACTTTTTTGAAGACACTAAGTTGTCCGTTTGTTTCTAATACTGCAAATTGCACATCTTGGACCGAAAAAATCCCCTGCATCCTTAACAACATATTTAAATCAACAATAGGTAGACGGGCTGACTTGAGTTCATTTCCTAAAATTTTCCCGTCTTTTATGATAATCTTCGGTATATCATCAAGTAAATTTTTTGCCTTTCTTGATTTTAACGTTATATAACTTACGAGCAGAGTAAGAACTGACCACCATACTAAAGAGGTAATCGCATTTAAGAAATGTGTATTATCATGTGAAACGATCTCTCCTGCTATTGAACCGATTGTTATTCCAGTGATGTAATTAAAAAATGTGAGTTGACCCAGTTGTTCTTTACCTAAAACTCGTGCCAAAAAATGCAATACGATAAAAGTAACAGTCGCTCTAACAATCATTTCCCAGAAACTATAATCTTCAAAGTTCATATTTGATAGTCCCCTCTTTTGGCTTCTTATGACTTCATTATTTCCTAACTAACTATCTCTTATTCAATCGCAGGAGATTGTCTTTCAAGTTAAAGGTTTATGATTATTTGAAACCAAACAAATTCGCTGAAGTTACATACCATAGAGATAGGGGGGCATTAATTTGAGTGATCATCATTTTCATAAGCAAAAGAATTCAACATATACCCTACATGATTTATTAAAAGGGAAGGACCTTGACATCATTGCTGCCTCCTTATTACTTCTTGGAAAGTTAAAAGTGGAATCAGTTCATTTATTTAGAAACTCCCCTTCTATAACTGTTACATTAATTGGGAAATATAAAAATCTAAAAGATGATAAGTCAGAGGATATGTCTGATTTTTTAGATCAAAATGGAGACATGACACTTGATGAGGTGTTTGAAGCACTAAGTAAACGAATGAATAAAAAAAGGATGTGAACGTTTGAATAATAATTGTCCTCATGAAAAATCTAAGTTTGATGGTGTCAGATTTGTTAATGGGCTCTTACTCATTATCTTCATTTCTCTCCTGCTCTTTGGCTCCACCAAAATCCCTGATGAATCATTAGTTATTAGCCCATTATTTAACATGACCTAACACAAAAATAGCCATGTTCCTCATTGTGAGGAACATGGCTATTAACATTAAGACACAATCCCAAACGTAATAATTGGAGAATAATTCTTTTTCCTTTTTATGGTTAATATGCTAGTCATTGTTCCAACACAAATCACCGTGATACCTGATAAGAGGAACGAACTATCGGTAATAATAAAGTTACCAGAAAAAACGATGAGCATATCAATTAATAAAATAACCATTCCTGGATTTATTCGTGCATAATTAGCGATAATTTGGCCAAGCAGATCAGTCCCCCCAATGCTTGTATCAAAGCGAAGCATGAGTCCAATTCCTGCTCCTACAAATAAACCGCCCAATATCGCACTGGTCGTTGGGTTCTGATCCAGAATAAGCCCGAGAGCCCGCAATGGATGATAAGTCAAGTCCACAATGAAAGAAGAAAACAACATACCATGAATACTGTTGTATAAGAAAGATCGATTATAAAACCAAGCAAGAATTAACACTGGAATACTCAACGTTATGACCATTAATCCCACTTGGAGCCCTGTTAAATAATGTAGTATTAACCCCATTCCAAATGTTCCACCGTCTAACAACTCATGATTTATTAAAAAAACATTTACACCAGTTGCCATTAAAAGACTTCCCACAATAATTGATATTGATTTATGTATAAATGGCAATCGTATTCCACCTCTTTAATATCACAATACTAGATGTATATGCTAGTTTTTCAGGAATATTTAAATACCCCTATTGGCATCTTCCAAATCAATACCTTTTCCACTATGAGTAAAGCCTTTAAATAATAGCAGTAACATCTAAGACATGAAGCGAATCAATTCCCTATTAAATTTTTTCATCTCACAATAAAACAAGCCATGGCCACTATAATAAAAAGGAATCAGTTCCGAGTCTTTAATCTCTGCATGCATTAATTCACCAAATACAAATGGACAAACTTTGTCTTGCTTGCCATGAAATATCGCTGTAGGTACATGGATGTCAGCTAAATCTGGTCGTAAATCTTCATCTCTTAGTGAAGCGAGGCATATGGCAGTTGCATGACCTGCAGCTTCTAAACCTAAACTTTGAAACCAGTCTATAAAGCTTTCTGTTAAATATCGCGTAAAAAAGATATCCCCAATATCAGCAAGCATCTGTGGACGATTGGTGTAGGTTCCTTGAATTAATTTATCGACTTCTTCTTTCGTCTTCCCATATGGATAATCTGGACGTTGAGTAAATACAGGAGCTGCCGCACCAAAAAGAGCAAGTTTTATTATTTTATGTCCTGCATGCCGTGCCATGTATCTTATGGCGATGGCTCCTCCCATTGAGTGCCCCGCAAGAACCACATCTTCCAATTCGAGTGCATCAATAACGGCACGAATATCATCTGCCATCCGATCATAGTTATATCCATTCCACGGACGATCCGAATCTCCAAAACCTCGGAAATCTACTCCAATACAACGGTACCCCAGTTGCGGCAGTTGGTTGAACTGATACTCAAACATCTTGTGATTAGCTGGCCACCCATGTAAAAACAAAATGGTCTTCCCATTTCCAGGGTTTATGTCCTCAACAAATACCTGTACATCTTGTTCAACTGTTATGTAGTAGCCGATTTATCTTCCCCCTGAATTTTTTTCTTACTACATCCTATGTCCATTTGATTCTTGCCATTCGACCAACCCTATCCAAGATCATCTATTCAAAAAGCCTCTTTCTAGAAAGCAGAAGAGGCTACTGTGTTATTTTCTAGGGAATCGTTTCGTTTCACATATTCACGTTCTTGAGAAAAATCAACTATTTCCGAGCAACGACTTGATCGCTACATGACTAAGGACAGCCTTATCGATTTTTTTACTTGTATGAATCGCGAGCGGCCCACGATAATTCGTTCTTCATGACTTGGTTTCATATTTTGCCTCTCCAAGGACAAATAGACTTGCCCAAGGCTGAATCATTGATAAAACCTTCATTTCTATGTAAGGTCACTCTGCCTATAGAATGTCCATATTGAAGAAAATAATGAGCATTCGTGCTAGTAAAGCAATAGGTTGAAAAATGTGGTCAAAAATATTAATATACATAAAAAAGACCCCCAACCAAAATGGTTGAGGGTCTTGTAACATAGAAAGATTAACGTTTTGAGAACTGAGGTGCACGACGAGCGCCTTTAAGACCTGGTTTTTTACGTTCTTTCATGCGTGAATCACGAGTTAATAGTCCTGCAGATTTCAATGCTGGACGGAAATCAGGATCTACATTAAGTAGTGCACGAGCAATACCATGACGGATTGCGCCTGCTTGACCTGTGTATCCACCACCATTTACGTTTACATGGATATCATAGCTACCAAGAGTTTCAGTTGCTACTAATGGTTGTTTGATGATTGCGCGTAAAGTTTCAAATGGTACGTAGTTTTCTACGTCACGTTTGTTGATAATGATGTTACCTTCGCCCGGTACTAAACGTACGCGTGCTGTTGAACTTTTACGACGACCTGTGCCGATATATTGAACTTGTGCCAAGGGTGTATCCTCCTCTTTAACTTTAATTATCCGCGAAGCTCATAAGCTTCTGGTAGTTGTGCTGCATGTGGATGTTCTGCTCCAGCGTATACATGAAGTTTTGTGAATGTTTGACGACCTAAAGAGTTTTTAGGAAGCATCCCTTTAATTGCTAATTCAAGCATTCTTGTAGGATAGTTTGTACGCATTTCTAATGCTGTACGTTTTTTCAAACCACCAGAGAATTGTGTATGACGGTAGTAAATTTTGTCCGTTAATTTTTTACCAGTCAAATGAATTTTCTCAGCGTTGATGATGATCACGTGATCACCTGTGTCAACGTGTGGTGTGAATGTTGGTTTGTTTTTACCACGTAAGATTGCAGCTACTTCAGATGCTAAACGACCAAGAGTTTGGCCTTCTGCGTCTACTACTAACCATTTACGCTCTACTTCGTGACCCTTAGCCATGAATGTTGTACGCATGTATTTTGTCCTCCTAATTCGATCTAATATGATTTAAAATTTTTCTATATCATCATCAACAACAAGTTTCGGGGCTTATTGTGGGGTTAATGAAATACCATGTGTCATCATATAACGCCACGGAGAAAAAGTCAAGGATTTATTTCAAAACACCTGGAAGTGTTGCTTCATTCAACATAATACACCGATTCTAAGTATAAACCCTGTGCTGGAGCGGTTTTCCCGGCTCTTTTTCGGTCCATAGCTGTGAGTATATCTGCCATCTCAGACGGTTCACGTTTACCAATGCCTACTTCCCATAAATTCCCCGCAATAATTCTGACCATATTGTATAAAAAACCGTCTCCTTCAATGACCATATGAAGCTCTCCTTGATCATTTTCAAGCAATTCCAAACGTTTTATATGTCGAACTCGATCAACTACTTCTGTTCTTGCTGAACAAAAACTCGTAAAATCATGTGTGCCTAAAAACGCTTGGGCGGCTTCTCTCATGAGTTGGACGTTTGGCTTAACTCCTGGCATATATACAACGTAATGACGCTTAAAAGGGCTCTCAACGTCTCCTAACCCCCACTTATAGCGATATACTTTACCCGTGGTGCCATATCTTGCGTGAAAATCACTCGAAACTTCTTCAACAGAGACCACACGAATATCTCCAGGCAACTGAACATTAAGTGCTCGTTGCCAACGATTAATTGGAAATTGGAGGTTTGTATCAAAATGAATAACTTGTCCAGTTGCGTGAACACCAGCATCAGTACGTCCACTCGCAACGACTTTTACTTTTGTTCCTTTATGCATTTTAGTTAGGACTTTTTCTAATTCAAGTTGAACAGTACGTTCATTCGGTTGTACTTGATAGCCTGCAAAACCAAATCCATCATACATAATTGTTACTTTTAAACGTTTCACTACTGTTCCCTCCAGTTTTACGATCGCAACAACCAAAGAACCACTGTGATAACTCCTAACAACAGAAGAATTGTAGTATCTCTCCAATCCCATTTCAATTGGCGGTAACGGGTTCGACCTTCCCCACCGCGATAGCCACGTACTTCCATCGCCACAGCTAAATCTTCAGCTCGTTTGAATGCACTGACAAACAAAGGGATTAATAAAGGAACAACCGCTTTAATTCGTTCTTTAATGGATCCCGTACTAATATCAGATCCACGTGCCATTTGAGCTTTCATAATCTTATCTGTTTCATCCATTAAAGTAGGAATGAAGCGCAACGATATCGACATCATTAAAGCGAGTTCATGCACAGGTAATTTAAAACGCTTAAACGGATTCAACAATATCTCCAACCCATCAGTAATTGATATAGGAGAAGTTGTTAACGTTAATATAGATGTGATAAAGACCAATACTAAAAAGCGCACAGAAATGAAAATACCTTGTTTCAACCCTTCTTCATACACTTCGATAAATTGCCATTTAAACAATAAATCGCCTTCCCTAGTAAAGAAGATATGCATTAAGAATGTAAAGACCAGCAAAAATAATATGGGCTTTAAACCATTAATCAAGAAATATAAGCGAATCCGTGAAAATAACACCGTGACTAACGTGAATGCCAGTAACAAAGCATATGTAACCGCATTATTGGCTAAAAAGACAACTGCGATAAATAAAAACACAAATGCTAGTTTAGAACGCGGGTCTAATTTATGAATAAAGGAATCCCCTGGAATATAGCGACCAAAAATCATTTTCTCCATCATTTAGACTCACGCTCCCCTTGGGCAACGCGACCTATTTCTATAGCCAACTGTTCCTCTGTTAAGCATAATTTTGGTAATGGATAACCGAGGAGTGCCTCAAATTCACGTTGAAAACGCACAACACGTGGTGCAGCTAAACGATATTCTGCAAGTTGTTCTTCATTACCAAAAATATCGATTGGATTGCCACTTAACACACATTGACCTTCATGCATAATGGCTACTCGGTCTGCGTAACGTGCGGCATCTTCCATAGAATGAGTGACCAAAATTGTAGTCAACCCTTTATCTACATGCAGCTTTCGAAATAGGTCCATGATTTCTAGACGTCCACGTGGGTCTAGACCAGCTGTAGGTTCGTCTAAGACTAGTACGCTTGGCTCCATTGCTAAAACGCCTGCAATGGCCACTCTGCGCATTTGACCGCCTGATAAATCAAACGGTGATTTATGGAGCACTTCCTCAGGTAAACCTAATTGCTCAATTAAGAGGCGCGCACGTCTCTCAGCCTCTTCTTTAGGCACGCCAAAGTTTAATGGCCCAAACATGATATCTTTTAACACAGTCTCATCAAACAATTGATGTTCTGGGAATTGAAATACAATCCCGATTTTCTGACGAACCGGCTTTAAGTTTTTCACTTTCTTACCAGCTTGTATCATCAAATCTCCGATAGCTACAGTACCTTCAGTAGGTTTTAGTAGTGCATTTAAGTGTTGAAGCAAAGTAGATTTCCCAGAACCAGTATGGCCAATGATTGCTTGAAATGAGCCTGACGGAATATGTAAATTCACATCGACTAACGCACGCTTTTCAAAAGGGGAATCTTTTGCATAGGCATACCCTACTTGTTGAAGTTTGATGTCCATATATCCTTCACCAACTCTTGTTCTGACATATGTGTATCTTTTAAGACGACTCCATTATTTATTAAGAGTTTGCTCATCTTTAAAGCAAACGGTAAATCTAAGCCCAGTTCTACTAATTCTTCTCCACGCGAGAAAATTTCTGTTGGTCTGCCTTCTGCATATTTACGGCCATCATTCATTACAATAATCCGATCAGCGAGCAATGCTTCTTCTAAATCATGTGTAATAGATAAGACAGTTAAATGCGTTTCTTCACGTAAACGATGGACAGTCGATAATACTTCTTCTCGTCCCTGAGGATCAAGCATCGAAGTTGCTTCGTCTAATATTAAAATTCTCGGCTTCAATGCAAGTGCACCTGCAATAGCTACACGTTGCTTTTGACCACCTGATAAATGGTGTGGTTCACTATTTAAGAACTTCTCCATTTTCACTTGAGTAAGAGACTCATGTACGCGTACTACCATATCTTCAAACGGAATCCCGTTATTTTCCAAAGCAAAAGCAACATCATCCTGTACGGTTGCCCCGACAAATTGATTGTCCGGATTTTGAAACACCATACCCATTTGTGAACGAATGTCCCATAAATTTTCTTCATTAAGCGCTTCACCAAGAACTCGTACTTCCCCTTTTTGAGGGAATAAAAGACCATTCATGAGTTTCGCCATTGTGGATTTACCAGAACCATTATGACCAACGATTGCAATCCACTCGCCATCGTTCACAGTTAAAGAGATACCGTCTACTGCATTACGACTCTCTGTTTCTTCAGGTGTATATGTATAAGTAACTTCATGTAATGATAAAATCTCGTTCATAAAACATTTACCTCCTCTAACTCAGCTCAACTCAATCTACTCTATTTATATTTTATGATAATAGAAAAATACAGTATACACCACATTGGCGTATACTGATGTCTTTTTATATTTGTCTCCAAATAATGTATATGTTAAATAACTGAAATAAAATAAAAAAGCGCGCACCTCATTCAGAGAAATGCGCTCTTCTATATCTGTATCGTATCCGGTTGCTCAGACCGTCTACGTGAATGAGGTGCGTAGAGCTAGACGAGACGCTACCAAAAGGTCCGCTCATTGTAACGCTCTGCTTTTCATTATGTCGTATAAATCTTTGTTAAAAAAAGAGGGCGGCTACTAACCTAGAACCCTCTTCAAATTTTATTGATTAAACCAATTCAATTATTACTACTGGTGCTCCGTCTCCACGACGAGGTCCCATTTTCATAATACGTGTATATCCGCCTTGACGATCAGCGTAGCGTGGTGCTACATCATCAAACAATTTTTGCAAAGCATAAATTGTTGATTCATTGCCTTCTTCATCAGTAGCAGTTACTAGTTCACGACGAATATATGCTGCCGCTTGACGACGTGCATGCAAATCTCCACGTTTACCTAATGTAATCATTTTTTCACAAACTGAACGCACTTCTTTCGCACGAGCTTCAGTCGTTTGAATACGTTCGTTGATGATCAAATCAGTTGTTAAGTCACGCAACATCGCTTTACGTTGAGAACTTGTACGACCAAGTTTTCTGTAACCCATAGATGTTTACCTCCTTTGTTGAATATTAATCTTGCTTTATCAAAAAAGTCGCTTAGTCTTCTTTGCGTAATCCTAAGCCAAGCTCATCTAACTTCGCTCTAACTTCTTCTAGTGATTTACGTCCTAAGTTACGAACTTTCATCATGTCGTCTTCTGACTTATTAGCTAACTCAAGTACCGTATTGATACCTGCGCGCTTTAAGCAGTTATAAGAACGAACAGAAAGATCAAGCTCTTCGATTGTCATCTCCAACACTTTTTCTTTTTGGTCTTCTTCTTTTTCGACCATGATTTCAGCAGTTTGTGCCTCATCAGTCATACCAACAAAAATGTTTAGATGCTCAGTTAAAATTTTCGCTCCAAGCGAAATCGCCTCTTTTGGACCGATGCTGCCATCTGTCCACACATCAAGAGAAAGCTTATCGAAATTAGTCATTTGACCAACACGAGTATTCTCTACTTGGAAATTGACGCGTGAAACTGGAGTATAAATAGAGTCGATTGGGATCACGCCGATAGGAAGATCCTCACGTTTGTTTTGATCAGCAGGAGTGTAACCGCRGCCGCGTTGTGCATACATACGCATACGCAAATGACCATTTTTACCGATTGTTGCAATATAGAGATCAGGATTTAAAATTTCTACATCACTGTCATGTGTAATGTCAGCAGCTGTAACCTGTCCATCACCTTTAACATCAATCTCAATGACTTTTTCTTCATCAGAGTAGATTTTTAGAGCTAATTTCTTCACATTCATAATAACTGAAGCAACATCTTCAACTACGCCCTCAATAGTAGAGAACTCGTGAAGAACACCATCAATTTGAATAGAAGTTACTGCAGCCCCTGGTAAAGAAGATAAAAGAATACGACGTAGGGAATTACCTAATGTGTTTCCATATCCACGCTCAAGCGGTTCTACAACAAACTTGCCAAATTTGGCACCTTCGCTGATCTCAACCGTTTCAATCTTTGGTTTTTCAATTTCGATCATTCAAATATACCCTCCTTCAAAACATCGAATGTATAGGTTCGTTCCATCAGAAATCGATAGGTACTAGACTTATCGGTGATTGCACAACTCAGTTTGTACAAGAAATGATGTTCTCAATCAATTAATTAATTGAGACGCACCTATTACACGCGACGACGTTTTGGTGGTCGGCATCCGTTATGTGGAACTGGAGTTACATCTTTAATAGCTGTAACGTCAAGACCTGCAGCTTGAAGTGCACGAATTGCAGCTTCACGACCTGCACCAGGACCTTTAACCGTAACTTCTAACGTCTTCAAACCATGTTCAACAGATGACTTAGCAGCTGCTTCGGCAGCCATTTGCGCAGCAAATGGTGTCGATTTACGAGAACCTTTAAAACCAAGTGAACCAGCACTTGACCAAGATACCGCATTTCCTTGCATATCTGTAATTGTTACAATTGTGTTGTTAAATGTAGAGCGGATGTGAGCAATACCGGATTCGATATTCTTTTTCACACGACGCTTACGTGTTTGTTGTTTACGTGCCATGTTAGGAAGAAACCTCCTTTACCGATTATTTTTTCTTGTTAGCAACAGTTTTACGAGGACCTTTACGCGTACGCGCATTGTTCTTCGTATTTTGACCGCGAACAGGTAAACCTCTACGATGACGGATACCACGGAATGAACCGATTTCCATCAATCGTTTAATGTTTAATGATACTTCACGGCGAAGATCTCCTTCAACCTTGAAAGCACCAATTGATTCACGAATTTTGTTTAATTCGTCTTCTGTAAGATCACGAACGCGTGCTTCTTCAGAAACTCCTGCAGCAGCAAGAACTTTTTGTGCAGTTGTTTTACCAATACCGAAAATATATGTTAATGAAATAACAACGCGTTTATCGCGCGGAATGTCAACACCAGCAATACGAGCCATGTGTGTCGTGCACCTCCTTCAAATTAGCCTTGTTTTTGTTTATGTTTAGGATTTTCACAGATTACCATTACTTTACCGCGTCTGCGAATAACTTTACATTTTTCGCAGATCGGTTTCACAGATGGTCTTACTTTCATCTAACCCAACCTCCTTAGTGGTCCGGAGTGCAAAAGATTATTTAAAACGGTATGTGATACGTCCGCGAGTTAAATCGTAAGGAGAAAGTTCAATTGTGACTTTATCTCCAGGTAAGATGCGGATAAAATGCATACGGATTTTGCCCGAAACATGAGCAAGAATCGTGTGTCCATTTTCCAATTCTACCTTAAACATCGCGTTGGGCAAAGTCTCAACAACTGTTCCTTCGACTTCAATTACATCGTCTTTCGCCATCAACCCTGTCTCCCTTCTGTATAAAAAATCAGGTCTCATCAGCAAATCAAACGGCATGTTCCGCAAATTAAATCCCAGATGGACTTTATTCGTTTCAACATATGTTTGTTTTGCATGAGAGATGTTCGAAAGACACTCGTCAGGTTTCGCTTCTGGCAACCTACGGAGTAGAMTGACCGGGGTGAACCTGTCTCCCTCATGTAAACACGAACGCTCGGAATGCCTTGGATGAGTTCCACCATATCCGTTACACAGATGCTTCCACGAAACCCATTATACCTTGTCGGAAGTAGAAATGCACGAAAGGACAAAGGGATCCTCTTAAACGTAACACTTACTATTTCGTTCTTTCGTATAGCGGGCATAATTTGCTTTTGCAGCTCTCGAAAAAAAATTCCGTTTACAGTGCCGCTAGATTCAGCTGCGTTTGCTCTCTAAAAGAGCATTTAAATCAGCAAATACCTTATGAATGTCTTGCTGACCGTTAATATTTGTTAGAACACCTTTGTCGCCATAATAGTCGAGTAAAGGTTGTGTTTGTTTCATATTTACTTCCAGACGGTTAGTGACCGTTTCCGGATTATCATCCGCGCGCTGGTAAAGCTCGCCTCCATCTTTATCACAAACTCCATCTACTTGAGGTGGGTTAAAGATTAGATGATACGCAGTGCCACATTCTTTACAGATGCGACGCCCCGTTAGGCGCTTAATCAATTCTTCTTGCTCAACTTGAATATTTAGTACGTGTTCTACGTTTTTGTCCAAATCAAGCAATAGCGCATCAAGTGCTTCTGCTTGAGGAACTGTACGCGGAAACCCGTCTAATAAAAATCCGTTATCACAATCAGACTTGCTTAATCTTTCACGAACGATCCCGATCGTTACTTCATCAGGTACTAATGCACCATCATCCATAAACGATTTGGCTTTAAGGCCAAGTTCCGTGCCACCTTTTATAGCTGCTCGGAACATGTCGCCTGTAGAAATATGAGGGATTGCGTACTTCTCAACAATTTTATCTGCTTGAGTGCCTTTACCTGCACCCGGCAAACCCATTAAAACGATATTCATACGTTTTGCCCCCTGCATAATTTGCAGGTTAAAAGGAACGAAGACGTTCCTAAAAACCAAACTTTATTTCATGAAACCTTTGTAATGACGTTTCACTAGTTGTGATTCAAGCTGTTTCATCGTTTCCAGTGCAACACCGACAACGATTAGTAAGCTTGTTCCACCGATTTGAGCAGATGCTGGAAGACCAGCAAAATTAATGAACAAAATCGGCATAATTGCAACTAGTGCTAGGAAGATCGCACCCACGAAAGTTAAACGATACAAGACTGTTGTTAAATAATCTTGTGTGTTTTTCCCTGGACGAATTCCCGGAATATAAGCACCTTGTTTTTTCAGATTATCTGCAACGTTTTCAGGATTCACTTGAATGAACGCATAGAAATACGTAAATGCAATGATTAACGCAACGTAGATGAGCATGCCCACCGGTTTTGAATAATCAAATGTGTTCTGAATAAAATCCGTTACATTATTCTGTCCAAAGAAAGTAGAAAGTGTCTGTGGAGTAATGATAAATGCAACCGCAAAGATTACTGGGATTACTCCCGCAGCATTCACTTTTAACGGTAAGTGTGTTTGTTGTCCACCAGTAGCACCGCGGCCAGCAACACGTTTTGCGTACTGAATCGGTATTTTACGCAACGCTTGTTGAACGTAAATAACTCCTACAGTAACAGCAATTATCGCTAAAACAAGAAGTGCCATAATACCAATACGGATGAATAAATCATCACCAGCTCCATCTAATTGTTGTGCATAGATTTGGTTAGCAGCACTTGGCATCGCAGCAACGATACCTGCAAAGATAATAATGGAAATTCCATTACCAACACCTTTAGCAGTGATCTGCTCAGATAACCAAAGTAGGAACGCAGTTCCACCTGTTAACACAATTGCTATAACAACATAAGTCGCGAAGCCATCTTCTTTAATTAAAGAACCACCATACATACGGTTAAATCCGTATGACATCGCCATCGCTTGGATGAACGCCAACACAATTGTGAAGTAACGTGTGAACTGAGCAAGTTTACGTCTTCCGACTTCACCTTGTTTTGCCCACTCCGTAAACTTCGGTACAACATCCATTTGTAACAATTGCACAATAATCGATGCTGTGATGTACGGCATGATTCCCATTGCTAAAATCGAAAAGTTAGCAAGGGCACCGCCACCAAATGTATTTAAGAAACCAATCAAACTAAATTGGTCTGTAGCTTGCAATACTTGTGCGTCAACGTTTGGTACTGGGATAAATGTCCCAACACGGAAAACGATTAACATTAACAAAGTAAAAATGATTTTATTTCTTATATCTCTAACGCGCATAAAGTTGGAGATTGTCTGAAACATTAAACCACCTCTGTTTGTCCGCCCGCAGCTTCAATAGCTTCTTTAGCAGAAGCAGAGAATTTGTGAGCTTTCACAGTAAGCTTTTTGTCAAGAGTTCCGTTGCTAAGAATCTTAATTCCAGCTTTTTCGCTGCTCACATAACCTGTTTCAATAAGCAATGCAGGTGTAACCTCCGTGCCCTCTTCGAAACGGTTAAGTGTATCAAGATTCACAATAGCGTAAACTTTACGATTAATGTTCGTAAAGCCACGTTTTGGTAAACGTCTGAATAATGGGTTTTGACCGCCTTCAAATCCTGGACGAACACCGCCGCCAGAACGAGCGTTTTGACCTTTATGACCTTTACCTGCAGTTTTACCATTACCAGAACCAATCCCGCGACCTTTACGCTTACGGTTTGAACGAGATCCTTCTGCTGGTTTTAACTCATGCAGTTTCATATGGGTGGCACCTCCTTATTCTAAAATACTAATTATAGTTCCTTTACAGAAACTAAATGAGCTACTTTTTCAACCATCCCACGGATGGCTACGTTGTCAGCATGCTCAACAGTTTGATGCATTTTACGTAAACCAAGAGCTTCTACAGTTTTGCGTTGACCAGGTTTTGTCCCGATTACGCTTCTAGTGAGGGTAACTTGTAATTTTGCCATTGTCATTTCCCTCCCTTAACCTAATAACTCTTTAACTGATTTCCCGCGCAATTTAGCAACGTCCTCAGCACGTTTTAGTCCAGTTAAGCCGTTGATTGTAGCACGAACCATGTTAATAGGTGTGTTAGAACCAAGAGATTTAGAAAGAATATCAGTAATACCAGCTAGCTCAAGTACAGCACGAACTGGTCCACCAGCGATAACGCCAGTACCAGGAGCAGCAGGTTTAATTAAAATTTCACCAGCGCCAAAGTTACCGATAATTAAATGTGGAGTAGTACCACGTACCATAGGCACTTCGATCAGGTTTTTCTTCGCATCTTCAATTGCTTTACGGATAGCATCTGGTACTTCTTGTGCTTTACCAGTACCGAATCCTACGTGGCCATTCTTGTCACCAACAACAACCAATGCAGTG
Organism: Paenisporosarcina sp. P5_A11; assembly: GCF_056400705.1. Lineage (NCBI taxonomy): Bacteria > Bacillati > Bacillota > Bacilli > Caryophanales > Caryophanaceae > Paenisporosarcina > Paenisporosarcina sp. P5_A11. The sequence goes on along the minus strand of NZ_JBFUKT010000003.1, from coordinate 99,026 downwards.
AAGCGGAAACGACGTCCACCTTTTACAACTTTAGCTACGCGGTTAATTGTAACTACGCGCTCTTCAAGTTCAAGTTTGTTTGGATCAATGTGACGCATGAAATGTGTCCCTCCTTCTTATTAAAATTCTAGGCCATTTTCGCGAGCAGCTTCAGCTATAGCTTTTACGCGTCCATGATATAAGTAACCGCCACGGTCGAAAACAACAACTTTAATGTTATTTTCAGAAGCACGTTTAGCGATTGTTTCGCCGATTGCTGTAGCAGACTCTAAGTTACCAGTACCATCGAAATCTTTTTCCATAGTAGAAGCACTTACAAGTGTTACACCAGCAGTATCGTCGATTAATTGCGCATATAAGTGTTTATTAGAACGGAATACATTTAAACGAGGACGTTCAGCTGTACCCGTGATTTTAGAACGTACACGTGCATGACGTTTTTTACGAACTTGATTTTTATCTTGTTTCGTAATCACAGAGGTCACTCCTTTCTAATGCTTAGGCAGCATTATTTACCTGTTTTACCTTCTTTACGACGAACAACTTCGCCTTCATAACGAATACCTTTACCTTTATACGGCTCTGGTGGACGTACTTGACGAATGTTTGATGCTAATGCACCAACGCGTTCTTTGTTAATTCCTCTAATGATGATTTTAGTGTTTGTAGGAACTTCTACATTTAAACCATCTTCAGGAGTGAATTCTACTGGATGAGAGAAACCTACGTTCAATACAAGTTTTTCACCTTGTAAAGAAGCACGGTAACCAACACCTACTAGTTCAAGAGTACGTTCGAACCCTTTAGAAACACCTTCAACCATGTTTGCAAGCAAAGCACGAGTTGTACCGTGAATCGTACGGTGATCTTTTGTATCAGAAGGACGTGTTAATGTAACAACGTTTTCTTCTTTTTCGATTTTAATATCTGCATTAAAAGTACGAGTAAGCTCGCCTTTTGGACCTTTTACAGTAACCTCGTTGTTTTCACCGATAGTCACAGTAACGTCAGCAGGAACCTCAATTGGTTTTTTACCTACACGAGACATTTATTGCACCTCCATTCGATTGTTGCTTTTTACCAAACGTAAGCTACGATTTCGCCGCCAACTTGTTTAGCGCGTGCTTCTTTATCAGTTAATAGACCATTAGAAGTTGATACTAAAGCAATTCCAAGTCCATTTAATACTCTTGGTACTTCATTTGTCTTCGCATACACACGAAGACCAGGTTTAGAAATACGTTTCAAACCAGTAATAACGCGTTCGTTGTTTTGACCGTATTTCAAGAAGATACGGATGATACCTTGTTTGCTATCTTCAACGTATTCTACGTCACGAACAAAACCTTCACGTTTAAGGATCTCAGCGATCTCTTTTTTCATGTTTGATGCAGGTACTTCCAATTTTTCGTGGCGAACCATGTTCGCGTTACGAATACGTGTAAGCATATCTGCAATCGGATCTGTCATTGTCATTACATTAACCTCCTTCCCAGTTTAGGGGATTACCAGCTGGCTTTTTTCACGCCAGGAATTTGTCCTTTGTAAGCAAGCTCACGGAAACAAATACGGCAAAGTTTAAATTTACGTAAGACCGAATGCGGACGACCGCAACGTTCACAACGTGTGTAAGCTTGTACATTATGCTTTGGCGTGCGCTTTTGTTTCGCGATCATTGATTTTTTAGCCACGTTTACGCCTCCCTTATGTTTACTTTTGGAACGGCATTCCGAATTGTGATAATAACTCACGAGCTTCTTCATCAGAGTTCGCAGTTGTTACAATTACGATATCCATACCGCGTACTTTAGACACTTTATCGTAGTCGATTTCTGGGAAGATTAATTGTTCTTTAACACCTAATGTGTAGTTACCGCGACCGTCGAATGCTTTTTTAGAAACACCGCGGAAGTCACGAACACGTGGAAGTGAGATTGCAATTAATTTGTCCAAGAAGTCGTACATACGCTCACCGCGTAATGTTACTTTACAGCCGATTGGCATACCTTCACGAAGACGGAAGCCAGCTATAGATTTCTTAGCTTTAGTCACAACAGGTTTTTGTCCTGTGATGATTGTTAATTCTTCAACAGCTGCATCTAGTGCTTTAGTGTTTTGAACAGCGTCACCAACACCCATGTTGATTACGATTTTGTTCACTTGTGGCACTTGCATAACTGATTTGTATTCAAACTTGCTCATTAGAGCAGGAGAAACTTCCTTAAGAAATTTTTCTTTTAGGCGGTTCATGTGTGTACCTCCCTTCTTCTTTTACTTATTTATCGATTGTTTCGCCTGATTTTTTTGCAACACGAACTTTTTTGCCATCTTCCACTTTGTAACTTACGCGAGTCGGCTCGCCTGATTTAGGGTCGATTAACATAACGTTCGATACGTGAACTGATGCCTCTTGGCTTACAATTCCACCTTGTGGATTTGCCTGGTTAGGTTTCATGTGCTTTTTCACAAGATTCAAACCTTCAACTAAAACTCGGTCAGTCTTTGGAAAAGCAGCAATGATTGTACCAGTTTTGCCTTTTTCTTTACCTGAGATCACCATAACTTTATCGCCTTTTTTAACATGCATTCTGTCGCACCTCCTTGTTTAGCACTTTCATGTTGATTAAAGAACTTCCGGAGCTAAAGATACGATTTTCATGAAGCTATTGTCACGTAATTCACGTGCAACAGGTCCGAAAATACGAGTTCCGCGCGGGCCTTTATCGTCACGAATGATAACACATGCGTTTTCATCGAATTTGATATAAGTACCGTCTTTACGGCGTACGCCGCTTTTAGTGCGAACGATAACGGCTTTAACGACGTCACCTTTCTTGACAACGCCACCTGGTGTTGCTTTCTTAACTGTACATACGACTACATCGCCGATGTTAGCAGTTTTACGACCAGAACCACCAAGCACTTTAATTGTTAATACTTCACGTGCACCTGAGTTGTCAGCAACTTTCATACGACTCTCTTGTTGGATCACTTAGGTAACCTCCTCTCGGAATTTGGTCTGTCCCGAACTTTATTATTTAAATAATTACCGCTTTTTCTACAACTTCCATAAGACGGAAACGTTTTGTAGCAGACAACGGACGAGTTTCCATGATACGAACTACGTCGCCTAATTTAGCTTCGTTTAGCTCATCATGCGCTTTGAACTTTTTAGAGTATTTAACACGTTTACCGTAAAGTTTATGCTTTTTATATGTTTCAATCATAACAGTTACAGTTTTGTCCATTTTGTCAGAAACAACACGGCCCGTGTATACTTTGCGTTGATTACGCTCAGTCATGCTCGAAAACCTCCTTTATCAGTTATTTGCACTGATTTCTCTTTCACGAATCACAGTTTTCATACGCGCAATAGCTTTACGTACTTGGCTAATGCGTGCTGTGTTTTCTAATTGACCAGTCGCCAATTGGAAGCGAAGGTTAAAAAGCTCTTCTTTCAGTGATTTCACTTTTTGTTCAATTTCTGCAGTGGTAAGGTCACGGAGTTCATTAGCTTTCATTAGATTCACCACCAATTTCTTCACGTTTAATGATTTTACATTTCACAGGAAGCTTATGTGCTGCAAGTCGAAGTGCTTCGCGTGCTACCTCTTCAGAGACACCCGCAATTTCGAACATTACTTTTCCTGGTTTAACTACTGCTACCCATCCCTCAGGTGAACCTTTACCAGAACCCATTCGAACTTCTAGAGGCTTTTTAGTATAAGGTTTATGTGGGAAAATTTTAATCCAAACTTTACCGCCACGTTTCATGTAACGTGTCATTGCAATACGAGAAGCTTCGATCTGACGGTTAGTAATCCAGCTAGCTTCAACAGCTTGTAAGCCGAATTCACCGAAAGATACTTCTTTACCGCCTTTTGCTTCTCCGCGCATTTTTCCGCGGTGTTCGCGACGATATTTAACGCGTTTAGGCATTAACATATTATTTGCCTCCTTCCACAGAATTCTTCTTAACTGGAAGGACTTCACCACGATAGATCCAAACTTTAACACCAAGCTTACCATAAGTTGTGTCAGCTTCAGCATGTGCATAATCAATGTCAGCACGTAAAGTATGAAGTGGTACAGTTCCTTCACTGTAATGCTCAGCACGAGCAATATCAGCTCCGCCTAAGCGTCCAGATACTTGAGTTTTAATACCTTTAGCGCCAGAACGCATAGTGCGTTGTAACGATTGTTTTTGTGCACGACGGAAAGATACACGATTTTCTAATTGACGAGCAATGTTCTCAGCAACTAATTTCGCATCTAGATCCGGACGTTTAATTTCCACGATGTTAATGTGGACACGCTTGCCAGTAGTAGCATTAAGGTTTTTACGTAGTGCTTCCACTTCCGTACCACCTTTACCAATAACCATTCCTGGTTTAGCAGTGTGAATAGTTACGTTAACACGGTTTGCAGCGCGTTCGATTTCTACTTTAGAAACAGAAGCTTCTTTCAAACGTGTTTCGATGTATTCACGAATTCTTAAATCTTCATGAAGGAAAGTTGCATAGTCTTTTTCTGCATACCATTTTGACTCCCAATCACGAATAATGCCTATACGCAATCCTATTGGATGTACTTTTTGACCCACGAATTATCCCTCCTTCTTCTCAGATACCACGATAGTAATGTGGCTTGTGCGTTTGTTAATCGCACTCGCACGCCCCATAGCACGTGGACGGAAACGTTTTAATGTTGGACCTTCATCAACAAAAACTTCAGAAATAACTAGTTTATTCATATCTAAATCTAAGTTGTGCTCAGCGTTTGCAACCGCAGATTTCAATAGTTTTTCAACTACTGGAGATGCGGCCTTTGGTGTAAGGCGCAAAATCGCAACTGCTTCACCGATTTGCTTGCCTCGGATTAAATCGACGACTAATCGTACTTTACGAGGGGCAATACGCACTGTTCTAAGAATAGCTTTAGCTTGCATTAGGATATCCTCCTCTCAATTAGCGTCTTGTTTTCTTATCGTCATTACCATGGCCTTTATAAGCACGCGTAGGTGCGAATTCGCCTAATTTATGTCCTACCATATCTTCAGTCACATATACAGGAACGTGTTTACGTCCATCATATACTGCGATCGTTAATCCGATAAAAGTCGGGAATATTGTTGAACGGCGAGACCAGGTTTTGATTACTTGTTTTTTCTCGGAATCCTTTTGTGCGTCAACCTTCTTCATTAGATGGTCATCAACGAAAGGTCCTTTTTTCAAGCTACGGCCCATTGTGGTACCTCCCTCAGTGATATCGCTACGGCTCTTTGTGTGAACCGCAGATGAATCACTTTATTTTTTAGCGCTACTACGACGAACGATAAATTTGTCTGACTTGTTTTTCTTTTTACGAGTTTTGTAACCAAGAGTTGGTTTACCCCATGGAGACATTGGAGATTTACGTCCAATTGGAGATTTACCTTCACCACCACCGTGTGGATGGTCGTTCGGGTTCATTACAGATCCACGTACAGTTGGGCGTTTACCTAACCAACGATTACGACCTGCTTTACCAATGTTGATTAATTCGTGTTGTTCATTACCAACTTGACCAATTGTTGCACGGCAAGTTCCTAAGATCATACGAACTTCACCAGATTGAAGACGAATAATTACATACTTGTCTTCTTTACCTAGTACTTGAGCAGAAGTACCAGCAGAACGAACTAATTGTCCACCTTTACCTGGCTTCATTTCAATGTTATGGATTGTAGAACCCATAGGAATGTTTTGTAATGGTAATGCGTTACCCGCTTTAATATCAGCTTCTGGACCCGACATGATCATCATGCCAACTTCTAATCCTTTTGCTGCTAGGATGTAACGTTTTTCACCATCAACATAATTAATTAATGCAATGTTTGCAGAGCGGTTTGGATCGTACTCAATAGTAGCAACGCGTCCTGGAATGCCATCTTTATTTCGTTTGAAATCGATAACACGATATTGACGCTTATGGCCGCCACCTTGATGACGAACAGTTAACTTACCTTGGTTATTACGGCCGCCTTTACGTTTGACAGGTTCAAGCAATGATTTCTCAGGCTTGTTAGTCGTGATTTCAGCGAAATCCGAAGTTGTCATGTTACGTCGACCGTTGGAGGTAGGTTTGTACTTTTTAATCGCCATGTTTATTCCCTCCTTCTTGTTAGTTCAATTTGAATCCTGTATGGATTAAACCTCGAATAATTCGATGTCTTTACTTTCAGCAGTTAATTTAACAATAGCTTTACGGCGCTTGTTAGTATATCCACCAAATTTACCAACGCGTTTGAATTTACCTTTGTAGTTCATGATGTTAACTTTCTCAACATCTACTCCAAAGATTTCTTCGATTGCGTGTTTAACTTGAGTTTTGTTGGCGCGAGTGTCCACTAAGAAAGTGTACTTTTTCTCTTCCATTACTTCAGAAGAACGCTCGGTAATGACCGGACGTTTAATAATATCACGTGCTTCCATTATCCTAGCACCTCCTCGATTTTCTCTACTGCAGCTTTTGTCACAACAATTTTGTCATGTCCAAGCAAGTCAAGAACATTAATGCCTGTTGCTGATACTACTGATACTCCTGGGATGTTACGAGCAGATTTTGCTACGTTTTCATCAAGTTCAGCTGTAACGAACAAAGCTTTTTTCTCGATTGAAAGGTCTTTCAACACTTTCAAGAAATCTTTTGTTTTTGGTGCATCGAACATTAAGCTTTCAAGAACGATGAAGTTCTGTTCCAACACTTTCGCAGAAAGAGCTGAACGAAGAGCTAAACGACGAACTTTTTTCGGTAGTTTGTAGCTGTAGCTACGTGGAACTGGACCGAAAACAACACCACCACCACGCCATTGTGGAGAGCGAATCGAACCTTGACGAGCACGACCTGTTCCTTTTTGTTTCCATGGCTTACGACCACCACCAGCAACTTCAGAACGGTTTTTAACTTTATGATTACCTTGACGAAGTGAAGCGCGTTGAGCGATTACTGCATCAAATAATACATTATTGTTTGGAGCGATTCCGAAAACCGCATCGTTTAATTCGATTTCACCAACAGATGAACCTGTTTGGTTAAGTAAAGATACCTTTGGCATTCCTGTTTCCTCCTTTCTCTATTTAATTAGTTAGCTTTTATAGCAGTTTTTACTACTACTAATGCTTTACGAGAACCAGGAACATTACCTTTAACAAGTAGCAAGTTACGATCAGCATCAACTTTAACGATTTCTAAGTTTTGGATCGTCACCATAGTACCACCCATTTGACCAGGTAATTTCTTTTGTTTGAACACGCGGTTCGGAGCAACTGGCCCCATTGAACCTGGACGACGGTGGTAACGAGATCCGTGGGCCATTGGTCCACGAGATTGGTTGTGGCGTTTAATAACACCTTGGAAACCTTTACCTTTTGTAACGCCTGAAACGTCTACAATATCGCCTTCTGTGAAACTTTCAACCTTGACCTCTTGACCAACTTCGTACTCAGCTATATTCAAGCCGCGGAATTCACGGATGAAGCGCTTAGGAGTAGTGCTTGCTTTTGCTACATGTCCTTTTGCTGGTTTGTTAGAAAGCTTTTCGCGCTTATCTTCAAAACCTAATTGGATTGATTCGTAGCCATCTGTTTCAACTGATTTCTTTTGAAGCACTATGTTTGGAGAAGCTTCAATTACAGTTACAGGGATTAAGTCACCGTTCTCAGCAAATACTTGCGTCATACCGATTTTTCTACCTAAGATTCCTTTGGTCATTTGTCACACCTCCTACAATAATTGTTTGTTTAATTCTATTTGTCGTTTACCATTAAAGTTTGATTTCAATGTCAACGCCAGATGGTAAGTCAAGCTTCATTAACGCATCAACAGTTTGTGGTGTTGGGTTAACGATATCGATCAGACGTTTATGCGTACGCATTTCGAATTGTTCACGAGAATCTTTGTACTTGTGAACCGCACGAAGAATTGTGTACACAGACTTCTCAGTTGGAAGTGGAATCGGACCTGATACACTTGCACCTGAACGTTTCGCAGTTTCCACAATTTTTTCAGCAGACTGATCAAGAATTCGGTGATCATACGCTTTCAAACGGATACGAATTTTTTGTTTTGCCATAATTTTCCCTCCTTTTCGCCTATTTACTAGACATTCTCAACGAAAATTTTCCAACATCCCGCCATGGCAAAGCGGCCGGGTGTGTCGGTAACCTCTCGCATCATCGCAGTCAGATAAAGACCAACTTCAATATTATACATAAATAAAAAGAATAACGCAAGTGGTTTGACGAAATTCTTTCTAATGCTTTCTTATTGTATGATGGATCCTATTTTCTTTCAATAGCTTGATGAATTGTCCGAACATTAAGTTCTTACTTTATAACACCATGACAGCAATCCAACCGAATACTAGTAACGGAATATTGTAATGAATGAACGTTGGAACACACGTATCCCAGATGTGATTGTGTTGACCATCTACGTTTAATCCGGCAGTCGGACCAAGCGTACTGTCTGAAGCTGGCGAGCCTGCATCACCCAGTGCACCTGCAGTTCCTATTAAAGAAATGATTGCTAACGTACTAAATTCAAACTCAATAGCTAACGGAACGAATATCGCGGCGATAATTGGAATCGTTGCAAATGAAGATCCGATTCCCATTGTAATAAGTAAACCAATCAAAAGCATAAGCATTGCAGCTAACGCTTTGTTCCCTTCTAATAAAGAAGATGAACTTGCAACTAGCAATTCAATATCTCCTGTCGCTTGAATCACGGAAGCAAAACCATTTGCTGTAATCATTACAAAACCTATGAACGCCATCAAACGCATTCCATCTGTTAATAGAATATCTGCTTCTTTCCATTTAAGAGCTCCTGTTACATATAACGTTAAGATTCCAGCGAGTGCACCCATAATCATCGACTCTGTTTGAATCTGAACAACCAGTGCAGCAATTAGTGAGAGAACAGTAAAGAAAATGAGTTTTTTATTAACGTTGGTTAAGGCTGTTTCTTCTATTTTAATATCTTGCGTATACTCTCTTGGTTTTCTATAAGAAATGAAGATAGCAATTAAAAGACCTATAACAAGACCGGCTGTCGGAATCAACATCGCAAAAGGAATATCCTTCATATCGATTGCGAGGCCAGCAGCTTCCATTTGTATAGCAACAATTTCGTGGAAGATGAAACCAAAGCCATATGGTAATAATATATATGGAGCCGTCAAACCAAATGTTAACACCGAGGCGATGAGACGACGATCTAGTCTAAGTAAATTCATCACATGAATGATTGGTGGAACGAGTAAGGGAATGAAGGCAATATGAATCGGAATTAAATTTTGAGAAAATACAGCCATGAGCAATAACGCTAAAATGATGAGCGTTTTTGCCAATCCAGTTTTTTCAGTGTCCCCATCCTTTTTAATCATTTTAAGAATGCTTGCCACGAGAAGTTCTGGAATTCCGGTTTTTGAAATCGCAACTGCGAATCCTCCAAGTAAAGCATAACTCAAGGCGATTGAAGCTCCGCCTCCTAACCCCTCTGTAAAAGTCGTGATGGTATTAGTCAATGACAGACCACCAACTACCCCACCTGAGATCGCTCCTATAAGTAAAGCAAATACTACGTTAACACGCAGTAAGCTTAATACCAACATTACTGCAACTGCAAATATTACAGCGTTCATATATATCAAACTCCTTTAGTTTGCTAATGCGTTAAAGTGCACAACTTAAATTAACAAATCGCTAAAACGTTGTCAATAGTAAGTCATTGGTTTGACTGAAGCTCGAAAAGTCTGAATATAACGAGGGCATTCTGCTGAAGCGAAGCACCTCTGACTGACGATTTGTTTCCTACGTGCTGTTTTGTCGTTTCTATTCGCAAATCTATAAAAATACAATGAACGGCATTCCAAAATTCCATTCTTTCTTATCCTAAGAACAAAGGGGATCATTCTGCGGTGGGTCGCGTTCTTCGCTCGCTAGGTATCTAGACGCTCAAAAGATTTAAAATTTTGGTTTACTAGAGAAGCGTCGCTAACTTTCTAGAGATATTTGCAGAAGATGATATTTCGACCTCTTTCTTCTTAATTTATTTTCGAGACTACGACTCTGGAAGTGGCACTTAATTTAATGGAATTATAAACGGTAGCAGATAATGATTACTTTTATGCAAAAAGGTTTCCAGTCTGCTTCGGACGTATCCAGAGCGACGAAAGCAACTGAGCCGCAAGATTACTGTAATAGTAAGTGGTGGATGTGACATCGTCATATCCACCACTTAACTTCTTCCTTAGGCAAAAGGTGCAGTCTGATGCTTTCCCAAGCTCCCCGGAAACCTGAGGAAAAGTGATTGCACTTTAGTAGACCTAAATGATAAATTTCTTTATTCAATAAGAAAACCCTTCGCACAACAGCGAAGGGTTTCAACAATTAAAATGAACTTGCTACAACTATACCTGTTGCAGTTTTAAGACACTCATCTAATTTGCCAATATCGTAATTGCCTCCACTTACAATAACCCCTGTACTAGACGAGGTACTTGGGAGGCGATGATGAAGAGCGACAGCCACTGCAGCTGCCCCAGCGCCTTCAACTAACATTTTTTCGCGTTCTAGCATAAAGAGGATAGATGAAGCAATTTCCTCTTCAGTTACTGTAATCACGTCATCAACATAAGCTTGAATAATTTTTGTCGTCAGCTTGCCTGGTACTCTTACATTAATGCCTTCTGCCATGGTCGGTGAAAACGCATTTGAAACAAAGTTGGTGTCTCGGAAACTCGCTGCAATGGGGGAAGTTACTTGAGCCTGAACTCCAATGACACGCACTGACGGACGGATTAATTTAACCGCAAGTGCCGTCCCCGCAAGCAAGCCACCCCCTCCTGTTGGAACAATGATGGTATCGAGGTCTGGACATTGTTGGAGCATTTCCATTGCTACCGTTGCTTGACCTTCAATAATTGCCAAGTCATCAAAAGGATGAACGAATGTTGCTCCAGTTAGAAGTTGGTGTTTCTTTGAAGCTGAATAGGCTTCATCAAAATTATTTCCAACAAGTCGAACGTCCGCCCCATATTGTCGTGTAGCCATTACCTTTGCTTGTGGTGTCGTTTCAGGCATAAAGATAATTACCGGTATTCCTTTTTCTCTACACGCGAGAGCCACACCTTGCGCGTGATTTCCCGCTGAAGCAGCAATAATCCCTTTTGCGTTTTCCTCATCGGATAATTGCCTAATTTTATTGAATGCGCCACGGACTTTGAAAGAACCTGTTTTCTGTAGATTTTCAAGTTTCAAATAAACTTTACTGCCACTGATGCTATTCAATGTGCTTGATTGTTTACACGGTGTGCGGTGGACAATAGTTGCTAGTTTTTCAAAAGCGTTGTATATTCCTTCGGTTCCATAGTAATCCCCAATAATCCCATCTCCTTTAAAAGTCATTTACAGTAGATGTGTCTTTTGCTCATACTCCGCGATGTATGCATCATACTGGAACGTTAATGCAATTTCATCCCATCCATTTAAAAGCATCTCTTTCCAGTAGGGATCGATTGCAAATTCATAGACGATGCCAGCTTGTCCTTCAACAGTCTGCTCTTGCAAGTTTATGACCACCTTATATTCCTGAGCTTTCCCTTTGCGAATAAGTTCATCCACTTGGAATCCCTGCAGTCGAATCGGCAGAATGCCATTCTTCACACAATTATTATAAAAAATATCTGCAAAGCTTGGTGCAATAACTACATTAAATCCGTAATCTTGGATTGCCCAGGGCGCATGCTCGCGTGAGGAGCCGCAACCGAAATTCTCTTGAACCACTAAGATCTCTGACCCTCTATACCGTGAATCATTAAGCACAAAATCTTCTACTAGTTTTCCGTCCGAAGAGAAGCGCCAATGATGAAATAAATACTTGCCAAAACCTGTACGCTCAATGCGTTTCAAAAATTCCTTTGAAATGATTTGATCTGTGTCTACATTTTTCCGATCAAGCGGTGTTATGACGCTTACAATTTTATTAATCGGCTTCACTTGTATACCCCCCTCGCTCGTTAAGTTCATGATGTTGACACTACTTCACGTATATACGTTCGAATGTCTGTGAAATGACCTTCTATGGCAGCAGCTGCCGCCATGACTGGACTAACAAGATGTGTCATCGATCCCGCTCCTTGGCGTCCTTCAAAGTTTCTGTTGGAAGTTGAAGCGCAGCGTTCACCTGCTGGAACCGCATCATCATTCATCGCTAGACACATACTGCAACCCGTTTCACGCCATTCAAATCCAGCTTCAAGGAATATTTTATCCAAGCCTTCCTCTTCCGCTGCTCGTTTTACAGATGCGGAACCTGGAACGACGATAGCTGTTACAGAAGGATGCACTTTTTTACCTTCTACGACCTTACTTGCTGCCTGTAAGTCTCCTAACCTTGCATTGGTACAAGAACCGATAAAGACATGTTGAATAGCTATTGAAGACATCGGCGTACCTTCTTCAAGATTCATATATGCAAGTGCTTGATGCAACGCTTCACGATCTGCCTGGCTTTCGAAATCAGCTGCATAAGGTACATGTCCTGCAATGCCAGTACCCATCGAAGGATTAGTACCCCATGTGACGAATGGAGATATTTCATCACAATGAATGCTCAACGATACATCGTATGTTGCTGCCGAATCGCTTGCAAGTGATAACCAATACGCTGCTTCTTTATCAAAATCAGCGCCTTGTGGAACATGTCTTCGTCCTCTTAAGTACTCCACTGTTTTTTCATCCGGACTAATTAACCCTGCGCGAGCCCCTGCTTCAATAGACATATTACAAATTGTCATTCGTTGTTCCATCGTTAAGTTGCGGATGGCTTCACCTGTGTACTCTATAATGTGACCTGTTCCCATATCAATACCGAACTTAGCAATAATCGCCAAAATGACATCCTTAGCCGTTACACCGAAACCAAGTTGTCCATTGATGCGTATCTCCATTGTTTTGGGTTTAGATTGCCAAAGGGTTTGAGTCGAAAGCACATGCTCCACTTCACTTGTCCCGATACCAAATGCTAATGCACCAAATGCTCCGTGAGTGGAGGTATGGCTGTCCCCACAAACGATGGTTTTACCTGGCTGGGTCAACCCGAGCTCAGGTCCGATGACATGAACAATCCCTTGATCTGGATGATTGATTCCAGCAAGCGGCACACCGAACTCTTCGCAATTCTCCTGTAGGGTTTTAATCTGTATTAGGGAAATCGGATCCTTTATGGTTTCACGGTTTCTCGTTGGTACGTTATGATCCATAGTCGCAAAGCATAAATCTGGTCGTCGAACCTTCCGATTATTAAGACGCAAACCTTCAAATGCTTGGGGAGAAGTAACTTCGTGCAATAAATGAAGATCTATATATAGGAGATCCGGCTTTCCCTGTTCTTCGTAAACAATATGTTGTTCCCATATCTTTTCAATAATCGTTTTTTGCATAAGTTTCTCCTCCATTTACTAGACATATGAGTACATAATGTGTTCAGATACAAACTCTCTTTCAAGTTCTTCAATGACTTTCGTGACGAAAGTTTCAGTGGAGACGACGCGTTTTCCTTCTGTAAACAAGTCACCCGTGCAATAGCCATCTCTTAATACGCTTAATACAGCTTCTTCGATCACCAATGCTTCCGAGTGAAGACCGAAAGAATGTTTCAACATCATCGCTGCAGACAAAATAGCTCCAGAAGGATTCGCTTTGTTGTGTCCAACAATGTCAGGTGCAGAACCGTGAACTGGCTCGTACATCCCAAAGCCATCGGAGCGGATACTAGCAGAAGGCAACATGCCGAGAGATCCCGTGATTACGGATGCTTCATCACTCAAAATATCACCGAACAGGTTTTCAGTAACGATCACATCAAATGTACGAGGATTGGTAATCAGCTTCATGGCTGCAGAATCAACAAGCATATGCTCCACTTCGATATCAGGATAGGCTTTCTTACGTTCTTCTACAACTTCACGCCATAACTTGCTCGTCTCAAGAACATTGGCTTTATCGATAGAAGTTACTTTGCCTCTCCGTGTGCGAGCAATTTCAAACGCTTGATTGACTACGCGCTCTATTTCTTCCCTTGTATAGACTAGGGTATCAACTCCAGACTTATCAGAGTGTCGTTTTGGTTCACCGAAATACAAGCCGCTCGTCAATTCCCTTACAATCACCATGTCTACATCTTTGGCTACATCATCTTTTAAGGGTGATGAGCTTAAAAGTGAAGGGATAGCTTTTACTGGACGGATATTCGCGAACAAATCAAAATGCTTTCGGATGTTCAAAAGCCCTCTTTCTGGCCGTAAGTGAGAAGGTTGTTGGTCCCATTTAGCCCCTCCAACTGCACCTAGTAGGATCGCATCGCTGGCTTCACAAACATCCAGGGTTTCCTGAGGCAGCGGATTTCTATACTTATCTACCGCTTCACCACCGATTGCCGCGTGCTTAAAATGGAAAGTATGACCATAACGCATTCCAATGGTTTGCAGCACCTTAACTGCCGCTTTTGTAACTTCTGGTCCGATCCCGTCTCCAGGCAATACTGCTATCGTTTTTTCCATTGTAAATTCCTCCTGTTCCTATTTTTTCACCCAACCACTAATTCTACTTTTTGTCCTACTTTCACTAGCTGGCGATTTACTGCGTTTAGATAGGCTTTTGCCGTCGCTTCCAATACATCTTGTGCTACATCACGACCTGTAACCGTCTCTCCGTTATAACTTAAGTTGATAACCGCTTCGCCTAATGCATCGCGACCTTTACCAACTGATGTTACTCGGTAATCCAAAATATGAACTTTACCTTTTACGATGCGTTCCAATGTGTTGAATATCGCTTCAACTGAACCTGCTCCAATTGCGGCTTCAGCAATTAATTCACCAGTAGGTTGATAAGCAGATACGGTCGCTGTAGGAATATTCTCCGTGCTGTACTGCACTTGCACACTTGCCAATTCATAGACAGGTGTATTCTTTTCGTTAATTTGCTGATCTGTTAGTAAGATGAATAAATCGTCTTGCACAATTTCTTTTTTGCTATCTGCCAGCTTTTTAAATTCGGCAAATGCTTTATTCAATTTCTCATCACTCAGTTCAAAGCCCATTTTAATGGCACGGTCTTTGAAAGCATGTCTACCGGAATGTTTACCAAGCACCAACTCTGTACTTGCATCTCCAATCAATGCCGGAGTAATAATTTCATAAGTTAATGGATTCTTTAGCATACCGTCTTGATGAATACCAGATTCATGAGCGAAAGCATTTTTCCCGACAATCGCTTTGTTCGACTGAATAAAACTACCAGTCAATTGACTGACCAACTGGCTTGTGCGCTTAATCTCATGAAGATTCACAGTGGTGTTAATGCCATATAAGTGTTTGCGGATATGTAAAGCGACGACAATTTCTTCCAATGCTACGTTCCCCGCACGTTCTCCAATGCCATTGATTGTTCCTTCAACTTGATTTGCACCATTTTCGATGGCTGCCAGTGTATTAGCAGTAGCCATTCCCAGATCATCATGACAATGAGCAGACAACTTAACTTTCTCGATACCCTGTACATTTTCTTTCATATATTTGAACATCGCACCATACTCACTTGGTGTCGCATAGCCCACCGTATCTGGTAGATTAATCGTTGTCGCACCCGCTTGAATCACTTTTTGAATAATATGAGCTAAAAATTCCGGATCAGAACGGGAAGCATCTTCTGCTGACCACTGGACAAGAGGAAAAAACTTTCGAGCATATTTGACTGAATCAACTGCAATTTCTACCACTTGCTCCGGTGTTTTCAACAGTTTGTGTTCCATATGAATCGGTGAAGTAGCCAAGAAAATATGGATATGGGGCTGCTCCGCTCCCTTTAACGCTTCCCAAGCTCTATCTATATCACTTTTAACTGACCGTGCAAGTCCTGTCACGATTGAATTTTTCACAGTGCCAGCAATTCGCTGCACCGCATCGAAATCACCGGCTGAAGCGGCGGGAAATCCAGCCTCGATAATCGTTGCACCAAACCGTTCGAGCTGACGAGCGATTTCAATTTTCTCAGCAGTATTTAAATTAATACCAGCCGACTGTTCTCCATCCCTTAGCGTCGTATCAAAAATTTCAATTTCTCGCACTTGCGACCACCTCTTTTACTTTTGGCTTCTCTTCGTTAATAAAAGGCATCATCGAGCGAAGTTCACGTCCCACAATTTCAATTTGATGTGTTTCTTCCGCTTTTTCAATTGCGCTAAATTCAGGGCGGTTCAATTGATTTTCAAGCAACCATCCTTTTGCAAATTTTCCAGTTTGAATGTCGCTGAGAATATCTTTCATGCGGGCTTTAGTACCGTCATCAACAATTCGTGGTCCTGAAACAAAGTCTCCCCACTGAGCTGTATCTGAAATGGATGAACGCATTCCTGACATGCCACCTTCATACATCAAATCTACAATTAATTTTAATTCGTGCATGCATTCAAAGTAAGCAAGTTCCGGTTGGTATCCTGCTTCCACAAGCGTTTCAAAACCTGCCTTCACAAGAGCAGTTAATCCGCCGCACAGTACTGCTTGTTCTCCGAATAAATCGGTTTCTGTTTCTTCTTTAAACGTCGTTTCCAGTACTCCAGCACGAGTGCTACCAATTCCTTTTGCATAAGCAAGTGCTACTTCTTGAGCTTGACCCGAAACATCTTGATGAATCGCGATTAGGGCGGGGACTCCGGCTCCAGCTTCAAATGTTCGACGAACTAGATGGCCCGGTCCTTTCGGTGCTACTAAAAATACATCCACATTTTCAGGGGCCACAATCTGGTTGAAATGAACGTTAAAACCATGAGCAAAAACTAGTGATTTACCAGCAGTAAGTCCTGGTTTGATATCATCGTTGTAGACTTGTGTCTGACGCTCATCTGGAACGAGCATCATGATGACATCCGCCACCTTCGCCGCTTCCGCTGCCGATGTAACATGCAAACCGTCCGCTTTTGCTTGATCAAAAGATTTTCCAGGTCGTACGCCTACTACCACATCAAATCCTGAATCATTTAGATTTTGTGCATGTGCATGTCCTTGAGATCCATAACCGATGATTGCGATCGTTTGACCTTTCAATACCTGTTCGTTTACGTCTTGGTTATAATACATTTTTGCCATTTAAATTCCCCCTTGGTTTTTTAATTTAAATTGATAGTTTTTCTGTATTTGATTTTTGCGTCTCCCGAACAAATGCTGAAACACCTGAACTAGTTAGTTCCTTAATGCCATATGGTTTCATTAAATCAATGAACGCTTCAATTTTTTCTGGGTGGCCAATCACTTGAAATGTGGTAATATTTTTGCTCATATCCACTACTGTCGCTCGAAATGGTTCAACAATACTGTAAATTTCATTTCTGACGGATGGTGGAGTGACTACTTTGACGAGTGCCAATTCCCTCATGACAATCGCTCTGTCTGTTATATCGTTAACTTTGATCACATCAATTTGTTTCTGCAGTTGTTTCAGAAGCTGTTCAAGTTTCCCTTCATCTTCAACATTGACTACAAACGTCATTTTTGACATTCCCGCCTGTTCAGTGTGACCAACTGAAATACTTTCAATATTGAACTGCCTTTTCATTAAAAGGCCTGTAACGCGGTTCATTACGCCACTTTGATTGATTACCGTAGCTGTTATTATCCGTTTCACTCGCCACTCACTCCAATCATCTCATTCAGCCCTCTCCCTGGTGCGACCATTGGATAGACGTTTTCCATTTGCACCACCCGGCAATCAATTAGCGCAGGTTCATTGGAATTAAAGGCTTCCGTAAACACTGCTTCTGCTTCTTCTATTGTTTCAACTTTGTAGCCTTGAATATCATAAGCCTGTGCCAGTTTCACAAAGTCTGGTTGAACATGTATTAGCGACTGTGAATAACGTTCTTCGTAGAATGTTTCCTGCCACTGTCTCACCATGCCAAGACATCGATTGTTTAAAATGACGATTTTCACTGGAAGACGTAATTCCTGCAACAGGGATAATTCCTGCAAGGTCATTTGAAATCCTGCGTCTCCTACGATAGAGATTACTTTAGAATTCGGCTTCGCAAGTTGTGCCCCAATTGCAGCAGGGAAACCAAAGCCCATCGTTCCTAACCCTCCTGATGTTACCCAATTATGTGGATGATTAAATGAATAATATTGGGCCGCCCACATTTGATGCTGGCCAACGTCTGTCGTGACAATTGCATCACCTTTAGTTAATCGGTGAATCAATTCAATTGCTTGCTGAGGAAGAATTCCCCGTTGCTTATCCGCTTTATAGAAAAGTGGATATTTCTCTGTGTTATCTGATAAACTTTCCAGCCATTCTCCTGTATCTGGACCTGCAAATGTTTGATTTAATAACGCCTGCAATGCGTCCTTAGCGTCTGCCACAATCGGAATCGCAGTCGGTACATTCTTTCCGATTTCAGCAGGATCGATGTCAATATGAATCACTACTGCATTTGGTGCAAAATGAGCAAGATTGCCAGTCAAACGATCATCGAAACGAGCGCCGATGTTTATTAGTACATCACATTCACAGATTGCTGTATTTGCTGTATAGGTTCCATGCATTCCTGCCATTCCGAGAAACAATTTGTGACTGCCCTCTATGCTTCCTAGCCCTAGTAATGTATTAACCACGGGAATCTGATAGCGTTCCACAAATTCCTTTAATTCTTCTGTAGCTTTAGCGGTAAGGATACCTGCACCCGCAAGAATAAGTGGTTTTTTTGCTCGAGATAATACCTGAATTGCTTTTTGAATTTGAAGATAGTTTGGACTCCTAGTTGGTTGGTAACCAGGCAAATATACTTCCTCATCCCCCACTCCGCTTGTTTCGAATACCTCTGCTGAAATATCTTTCGGTATATCTATCACGACAGGTCCTGGACGTCCCGTGGAAGCAATATAAAATGCCTCCTTGATGATTCGTGGCAAGTTTTGTAAATCCTTAACCTGATAATTATGTTTTGTAATGGGTTGCGTAATGCCTACAATGTCCGCTTCCTGGAAAGCATCCGTTCCAATTACTGAAGATGCAACCTGACCTGTAATGATCACCAGTGGAAGTGAATCGAGCATCGCATCAGCAATTCCTGTCACCAAGTTTGTTGCGCCTGGTCCCGATGTAGCAATCACAACCCCTGTTTTTCCGGAGACTCGCGCATAACCTTCAGCGGCATGTATCGCACCTTGCTCATGTCTTGCAAGTACATGACGGATAGGATTTTTATGAAGAGCATCATAAATCGGTAGCACAGCTCCTCCTGGATAACCAAAAATCAAATCAACACCTTGTTGTTTTAAAGACTGAATCAAGACATCAGCACCTCTCAATTGCTGTTCCTGTTGGGCTACATCTGTTACCTTCATGGTTACTTTCAATCCTTCCGCCTCCTTTTTGTAACTTTTGTGAAATAAAAAAGCTTTTCCATCCCTACACAAAGAAACATGTTCTTTGTATAGGGATGAAAAAGCTTCATGGTACCACCCTATTTCACTGCGTATCCGCAGCCTCATGGACAAGCAATGCTTATCCGTTGATAACGATAATCTTTTGGTGCAGATTACCGGGAAAGCCTAAACGGTATATACCTTTCAGCATTCCACTCAGAGGGGATGTCGCAAATGGGTGTATTACCGGCTTCCACCTGTACCGGTTCTCTGTGAATACAAATTCCATTTACTTTAACCTCGTCAATGATTTAAATATATGTCCCTAGTTTCTATCAAAACAAATATTTTCCAAGGAAATTTATCTTCCTGCTATTGTATTGCTGAATTTCTGAAATATTCCATCGAGTATTATTCATCAATTTTCTTCTTATTAGGTCTTTACTAAAAGTAAATTGTTGCAATCGTATCGTCTATTCGATACCTTGTCAATCGACCTTTTCTTATTTATCAGTCTATTTAGAATATTCATAATTTATGTATCCGTTTACATTGTTATTAGAATAACGTTCTTAAGATATAGAACTATTTTAAAATTTATTTTCAAAATAGTTGAAACATGCAAAAATAGAGTAGATTATTTTTCTGTAACGTATCGTAATTGCCTCCAAAATATTTTTTTAGATAATCTCAATCTAAGAAATTTAGTTAAATAGAAAACAAAAAAAGACCTTGCCAGCGTCCCGGCAAGGTCTTTAGAAATTATTGATTATTTAGTGATAGTCGCAACTACACCAGCACCAACAGTACGTCCACCCTCACGGATAGAGAACTTAGTACCTTCTTCAAGCGCGATTGGAGCGATAAGAGCAACAGTCATTTCGATGTTGTCTCCAGGCATAACCATTTCAACGCCTTCAGGTAAGTTACAGATACCAGTTACGTCAGTTGTACGGAAGTAGAACTGAGGACGGTAGTTAGTGAAGAATGGAGTATGACGTCCACCTTCTTCTTTTGATAAAACATAAACTTCTGCTTTGAATTCAGTATGTGGAGTAATTGTACCTGGTTTAGCCAATACTTGTCCACGTTGGATATCTTCACGAGATACTCCACGAAGAAGAGCACCGATGTTGTCACCAGCTTCTGCATAGTCAAGAAGTTTACGGAACATTTCAACGCCAGTTACTGTAGTTGATTTCGGCTCTTCAACTATACCGATGATATCAACAGAGTCTCCAACTTTAACTTGTCCACGCTCAACACGACCAGTTGCAACTGTACCACGACCTGTGATTGAGAATACATCCTCAACAGGCATCATGAATGGTTTGTCAGTTTGACGTTCTGGAGTTGGGATATAAGAGTCAACAGCGTCCATTAATTCAACGATTTTCTCTTCCCATTTTTCTTCGCCTTCTAATGCTTTAAGAGCTGAACCTTTGATTACTGGAATGTCGTCGCCAGGGAAATCATAATCAGAAAGAAGATCACGAACTTCCATTTCTACTAATTCAAGTAATTCTTCGTCGTCTACCATGTCACATTTGTTCATGAAGACTACTAAGTAAGGAACACCAACTTGACGTGAAAGAAGGATGTGCTCACGAGTTTGTGGCATTGGGCCGTCAGCAGCAGATACTACTAAGATTCCGCCGTCCATTTGTGCAGCACCAGTGATCATGTTCTTAACATAATCGGCATGTCCTGGGCAGTCAACGTGTGCATAGTGACGAGAAGCAGTTTCATATTCAACGTGAGAAGTGTTGATTGTGATTCCGCGCTCTTTTTCTTCAGGAGCATTATCGATTTGTGCGTAGCTCATTGCAGTACCACCAGAGCGTTTTGCAAGAACTGTTGCGATTGCAGCTGTTAAAGTTGTTTTACCATGGTCAACGTGACCAATTGTACCAATATTCGCATGTGTTTTAGAACGATCAAATTTAGCTTTTGCCATTATAGAAGTCCTCCTCAAATTTAAATGTTTAGTTTTTAGTATGAATAATGATGGTCTAGATCCACCATCATTCATACCTCACAAATTTAGTTATACAAGATTAAAAATCAAACTTCAATAATTAACCTTTATTTTTTTTGATAATTTCTTCAGAAATTGATTTTGGTACTTCTTCATAGTGATCAAAGTGCATTGAGAACACACCGCGACCTTGCGTGTTAGAACGCAATGAAGTTGCGTAACCAAACATTTGAGCAAGAGGAACCATTGAACGTACTACTTGCGCGTTTCCACGAGCGTCCATACCTTCAACACGTCCTCGACGTGATGTAATGTCACCCATGATATCGCCAAGGTATTCCTCAGGGATAACTACTTCTACGCGCATGATAGGCTCTAGAAGTACTGGGCTACATTTTGATACTGCGTTTTTAAGTGCCATTGAAGCAGCAATTTTAAACGCCATCTCATTCGAGTCAACATCATGGTAAGATCCGTCGAATAGACGAGCCTTGATGTCAATAAGTGGGTAACCAGCAATTACACCATTGTTTAAAGAGTCACGAAGACCTGCTTCAACAGCTGGGATGTATTCACGTGGTACAACACCACCGACGATTCCGTTTTCGAATTCAAAGCCTTTTCCTTCTTCGTTTGGAGAGAATTCAATCCAAACGTGTCCGAATTGACCACGACCACCAGATTGGCGAACGAACTTACCTTCAACTGAAGCTGATCCACGGAATGTTTCACGGTAAGAAACTTGTGGCGCGCCCACGTTAGCTTCAACCTTGAATTCACGACGCATACGATCAACGATAATATCTAAGTGAAGTTCACCCATACCAGCGATGATAACTTGTCCAGTTTCTACGTCAGTATGAGCGCGGAAAGTTGGATCTTCCTCTTGAAGTTTTTGTAAAGCTTGACCCATTTTATCTTGGTCAGCTTTTGACTTCGGCTCTACAGATAACGAGATAACTGGTTCTGGGAATACCATAGACTCAAGGATAACAAGATGTTTCTCGTCACACAATGTGTCTCCAGTAGTTGTATCTTTAAGACCAACTGCTGCAGCAATGTCACCAGAGTAAACTTGACCAATTTCTTCACGAGAGTTAGCGTGCATTTGTAGGATACGACCTACGCGTTCACGTTTACCTTTAGTTGAGTTCTGTACGTAAGAACCTGAAGAAAGAACACCAGAGTATACGCGGAAGAACGTTAATTTACCAACGTAAGGGTCCGTCATAACTTTGAATGCTAATGCAGAGAAAGGCTCTGAATCGTCTGGTTTACGTAAAACTTCTTCGTCAGAATCCGGAAGAGTACCCATCATTGGCGGTACATCTGTAGGTGCTGGAAGATAGTCGATTACAGCATCAAGCATTAATTGAACACCTTTGTTTTTGAAAGCAGTACCACAAACTACAGGGAAGAATTCAACATTTAGCGTTCCTTTACGGATAGCAGCTTTCAATTCTTCCTTCGTGATTTCTTCGCCACCAAGGTATTTTTCCATTAGTGCTTCATCAAGTTCAGCAATTCCTTCAACTAACTTTTCACGCCATTCGTTTGCAAGTTCGATATGTGATTCAGGAATTTCTTTCACTTGGATGTCTGTTCCTTCATCGTTACCATAATAAATTGCATTCATTTCGACTAAGTCGATAATAGCTTCAAAATCGTCTTCAGCACCAATTGCTAATTGAATCGGATGTGCATTTGCTTGTAAACGATCGTGGATTGTTCCTACAGAATATAGGAAGTCAGCCCCGATTTTGTCCATTTTGTTTACGAAAACAATACGTGGTACGCCATAAGTTGTAGCTTGGCGCCATACTGTTTCAGTTTGTGGTTCAACACCAGACTGTGCATCAAGAACCGCTACAGCACCATCAAGTACACGAAGTGAACGTTCAACTTCAACAGTGAAATCTACGTGTCCTGGTGTATCGATAATGTTTACGCGGTGGCCTTTCCAAGCAGCTGTTGTTGCAGCAGAAGTGATCGTGATTCCACGCTCTTGCTCTTGCTCCATCCAGTCCATTTGTGATGCACCTTCATGCGTTTCACCAATTTTGTGGATACGACCTGTGTAATAAAGAATACGCTCAGTAGTTGTTGTTTTACCAGCATCAATATGTGCCATGATACCAATGTTACGTGTATTCTCTAAGGAGAATTCTCTAGCCATTTTGTATTTCTCCTTCCATCTCAAATTAGTATGATTAGTGGATGAAAAATCCTACCAGCGGTAATGAGCAAACGCTTTGTTAGCTTCCGCCATTTTGTGCATATCTTCACGTTTCTTCACAGAAGCACCTGTGTTGTTAGAAGCGTCAAGAATTTCATTAGCTAAACGCTCTTCCATTGTTTTCTCCCCACGAAGACGAGAATAGTTCACTAAGTAGCGAAGACCTAATGTAGAACGACGTTCTGGACGAACTTCGATTGGCACCTGATAGTTAGAACCACCAACACGGCGAGCTTTAACTTCAAGTACTGGCATAATGTTTGCAAGAGCAGCTTCAAATACTTCTAAAGAATCTTTACCTGAACGTTCTTGAACAAGTTCAAAAGCTCCATAAAGAATTTTTTGAGAAGTACCTCTTTTACCATCCACCATTAATTTGTTGACTAAACGAGTTACTAATTTTGAATTGTATATTGGATCTGGTAACACGTCACGTTTGGAAACAGGACCTTTACGAGGCATGTGTTTTCCTCCTTTCGAAAAAATCTATAATTTTATTTTGTGTTAACTTTTATTAGCTTTTTTTAACTTTAGGGCGTTTAGTTCCGTATAATGAACGGCTTTGCATACGGCCAGTAACACCAGCTGTATCAAGAGCACCACGTACGATATGGTAACGTACTCCCGCTAAATCTTTTACTCGTCCTCCACGGATTAGAACAACACTGTGTTCTTGAAGGTTATGACCTTCACCCGGGATGTACGCAGTAACCTCTAATAGGTTAGTTAAACGTACACGCGCGTATTTACGAAGCGCTGAGTTTGGCTTTCTTGGTGTCATTGTACCAACACGTGTACAAACCCCACGTTTTTGCGGTGAATTAACGTTTGTTAACGTTTTTTTAGAGCTGTTATACCCTTTATTCAAAGCAGGTGAGTTTGATTTTACAGTCTTGGATTTACGAGGCTTACGTACCAATTGGTTAATTGTAGGCATCGATTATTCCTCCCTTCTTCTGATCGTTGTAATACCACACATCCAGGTGGTTCATTTTTGGGTAAAAAACAAAGTTTTTGTGTTCATACACAAAAACTGTTACACAGTAATTGCAACAACTGCTGCACCTACTTGAAGTCCGCAGGCTTTACCAAGTTCTATTCTAGACTCAACATAGTCAATCTTCACACCGTTTTCTTGTGCTGTCTGAATAGCTGATTGGGTGATTCGACTGTCTGCATCTCGAGCCACTAAAATTTCTGTTACATGGCCACCATGGATTGCTTTTACTGTTTGCTTAGTACCGATGACGGTTTTCTTCGCCTGATTAACTTTTTCATAAGACATTTTGCATATCCTCCAAAGACCCAGACCTTCAACTATCAACCTTAAACATGGTATCATTCATAATTTTATCTGTCAACCAGTTTTTTGTTGAAAAGTAGTTAGACCGACTCCGACATTAGAACAATGAATGTTCGATCTGGTCTGTGAAGCTAGAAATAAATACCGGGGGGTTATGTATTAACCCCACCGGATTGTTATTAATTTATTCAGCGCTCACTGCTACTTCAGTTTCATTTTTATTTACATCAACTATCTTGATTTGACGGTAACGTTGCATACCAGTACCCGCTGGAACGAGTTTACCAATAATAACGTTTTCTTTCAAGCCAAGTAATTCATCACGTTTCCCTTTAATTGCCGCGTCTGTTAATACACGCGTAGTTTCTTGGAATGACGCTGCTGATAAGAACGATTCTGTTTCAAGTGAAGCTTTTGTAATACCGAGAATAACTGGGCGACATGTTGCAGGAATTTTTCCGCTTAACACTGCATCTTTATTCGCTTCTGCAAATTGGTGAATGTCGAGTAATGAACCAGGTAATAGTTCAGTTTCACCAGCCTCGATTACACGCACTTTGCGGAGCATTTGGCGAACCATTACTTCGATATGTTTGTCACCAATTTCTACACCCTGCATACGGTATACTTTTTGAACTTCTTTTAGCAAGTAAACTTGTACTGTAGAAACATCTTTAACTTTTAACAATTCTTTTGGATCGATTGAACCTTCTGTTAATACTTCACCACGTTTAATTTGGTCATCTAATTGAACTTTCAAACGACCATTATACGGAGAAAGATATTTACGTGTTTCAACGTCACCTTGAACTGTGATTTCTTTTTGACCTTCACGAATTTCTTCAATTGCAGAGATAACCCCTGTAATTTCAGAAATAACCGCTTGACCTTTAGGGTTACGAGATTCGAAAATCTCTTGGATACGTGGAAGACCTTGAGTAATATCGTCTCCAGCAACACCGCCCGTATGGAACGTACGCATTGTTAACTGAGTACCTGGTTCACCGATTGATTGGGCAGCAATAATACCAACTGCTTCACCAACTTCAACGTCTTCTCCAGTTGCTAAGTTAGTACCGTAACACTTTTTACATACGCCATGTTTCGTGTTACATGTAAATGCCGAACGAATTGTAAGTTCTTCAATTCCAGCATCTAAAATAACGCGAGCTACGTCTTCTGTAATTAAACCATCTTTATCCAAAATAACTTTTTTCGTTTCTGGATGGTAAATTGTTTTACGTGTATGACGACCAACAATACGCTCGTCAAAGCCTTCAATTACTTCTGTGCCATCCATTAATGCGCCAATCAATAAGCCACGGTCCGTTCCGCATTCATCTTCACGAACAATAACGTCTTGAGCAACGTCTACTAAACGACGTGTTAGGTAACCTGAATCGGCTGTTTTAAGTGCTGTATCCGCAAGACCTTTACGAGCACCATGCGTCGAGATGAAGTATTCAAGAACCGTTAAACCTTCACGGAATGATGATTTGATAGGAAGTTCGATAATACGACCGGCTGGATTGGCCATTAAACCACGCATACCTGCAAGTTGAGTAAAGTTGGATGCGTTACCACGCGCTCCAGAGTCACTCATCATGAAGATTGGGTTTAAATTATCTAAAGATTTCATTAGTTTTTCTTGAATAACATCTTTAGCTGCACTCCAATAAGAAATAACACGATCATAACGTTCTTCTTCTGTAATCAAACCACGACGGAATTGCTTCAGAACTTTATCTACTTTATCTTGAGCTTCTTCTAATACTTCACCTTTGTCTGGTAGTACCACGATATCGGAAATACCGATTGTAATACCGGCTCTAGTCGAGTATTTGAAACCAAGGTTTTTCATACGGTCAAGCATTCTAGACGTTTCAGTAATATGGAAACGTTTAAATACTTCAGCAATGATGTTTCCAAGAATTTTCTTCTTGAACGGTGATACGAGTTCCTCTTCGGCGATATGCTTGCGAACATCTGTCGTTGTAGGAACAAAATATTTAGACGGCGTTTCAACTTGAAGGTTGAAATCCGTAGGTTCATTAATGTACGGGAAAGTTTCAGGTAAAATTTCATTGAAAATCACTTTACCTACAGTTGTTAATAACAACATTTTGTTTTGTTCTTCAGAGAATGTTTGGTTTTTCAATGAACCTGCTGCAATTGCAATACGTGTATGCAAATGTGCATGTCCATTTTGGTATGCAAGCAATACTTCATTTGGTCCGTAGAATGTAGAACCTTCACCTGTTGCACCTTTACGCTCAAGTGTTAAGTAATAGTTACCTAAAACCATATCTTGAGATGGTGTAACAACTGGTTTTCCATCTTTCGGATTCAAAATGTTTTGTGCAGCTAACATTAGCAAACGAGCTTCTGCTTGCGCTTCTGCTGATAAAGGAACGTGAACTGCCATTTGGTCACCATCGAAGTCAGCGTTGTAAGCTGTACATACCAGTGGGTGAAGACGAATCGCACGGCCTTCTACTAATGTAGGTTCGAAAGCTTGAATACCTAATCGGTGAAGAGTAGGTGCGCGGTTTAATAAAACCGGATGCTCCTTAATTACGTCTTCCAATACATCCCAAACTTCAGAATGCATACGTTCGATTTTACGTTTTGCACTCTTAATGTTGTGAGCTAAGCCACGTTCAACAAGTTCTTTCATAACAAATGGTTTGAATAATTCAATTGCCATTTCTTTTGGAAGTCCACATTGATACATTTTCAAGTTTGGACCTACAACGATAACCGAACGACCAGAGTAGTCAACACGTTTACCTAGTAAGTTTTGACGGAAACGACCTTGTTTCCCTTTTAACATATGTGAAAGTGATTTCAATGGACGGTTACCCGGTCCAGTAACTGGACGGCCACGACGACCATTATCAATCAATGCATCAACAGCTTCTTGTAACATACGTTTTTCGTTTTGAACAATGATACCTGGCGCGCCAAGATCAAGTAAACGTTTTAAACGGTTATTACGGTTGATAACACGACGATACAAATCATTTAAATCAGATGTAGCAAAACGACCGCCATCTAATTGCACCATTGGACGTATTTCTGGCGGTATTACTGGAAGGACATCTAAAATCATCCAATCAGGTTTGTTACCAGAGTTACGGAATGATTCAACAACTTCTAATCGTTTAATTGCACGCGTACGTCGTTGACCTGCTGCAGTTTTAAGTTCTTCTTTCAACATTTCAGTTTCTTTCTCAAGATCTAAATCTTGAAGAAGACGCTTAATTGCTTCAGCACCCATTGCAGCATAGAATTTCTTGCCATATTTTTCACGGTATGCACGATATTCTTTCTCAGACAATAGTTGCTTGCGTTCAAGCGGTGTATTTGCAGGATCTACAACTACATAAGAAGCAAAGTAAATTACTTCTTCTAATGAACGAGGAGACATATCAAGAATAAGTCCCATACGACTTGGAATTCCTTTGAAATACCAAATATGTGATACAGGAGCCGCTAATTCAATGTGACCCATGCGCTCACGACGTACTTTTGAACGTGTAACTTCAACGCCACAACGATCACATACAACGCCTTTATAACGAACACGCTTATACTTACCACAATGACATTCCCAGTCTTTTGTTGGACCGAAAATACGTTCACAGAACAAACCATCTTTTTCAGGTTTTAGTGTGCGGTAGTTAATCGTTTCAGGCTTCTTCACTTCACCATATGACCAAGAACGAATCTTGTCAGGAGATGCTAAACCAATCTTCATGTACTCAAAATTATTAACGTCTATCAAGGAGCCTACCTCCCTTAGTCTGGGTCTTTTAAAGACTTTATCCACTTAGCTCAGGCGGATAACTTTTATGAAAATGGAAATGCGGGCAGGTATGAAGGCCTGCCCTTATTTCTCAAAACGTTTTATATATAAACCGTATCAGTCAACCTTTATTCGGCTGAACCTACCGGCACTCCGTCCGTTGTTGGCATGATATTTAGTGCATCAGTTGGGTGAAGATCGTCTTCTTCATCCAAATCACGCAGTTCAATTTCTTCGTCGTCGATAGTTAACATCTTAACGTCCATACCTAAACTTTGAAGTTCTTTAATTAATACTTTAAATGATTCTGGTACACCTGGTTGTGGTACGCTCTCGCCTTTAACAATAGCTTCGTATGTTTTCACACGACCCACTACGTCATCGGATTTCACTGTCAAGATTTCTTGAAGTGTATAAGCAGCACCATATGCCTCAAGTGCCCAAACCTCCATCTCACCGAAACGTTGTCCACCGAATTGTGCTTTACCACCAAGCGGTTGTTGCGTAACAAGAGAGTAAGGTCCAGTTGAACGTGCATGCAATTTATCATCAACCATGTGGGCTAACTTAATCATATACATAACACCGACAGATACACGGTTATCAAATGGTTCACCAGAGCGTCCGTCATACAATGTTGTTTTACCATCACGGTTCATACCAGATTCTTCCATAGTGTCCCAAACATCTGCTTCATTGGCACCATCAAATACTGGTGAAGCCATATGAATGCCAAGTTTACGAGAAGCCATACCTAAGTGTAGCTCTAATACTTGACCGATGTTCATACGAGATGGAACGCCTAGAGGGTTAAGCATGATATCTACTGGAGTACCATCCGGCATGAATGGCATATCTTCTTCTGGAAGAATACGCGAGATAACACCTTTGTTACCATGACGTCCAGCCATTTTATCTCCAACAGAAATTTTACGTTTTTGAACGATATATGCACGAACGAGTTGATTCACACCAGGTGGAAGCTCGTCGCCATCTTCACGATTGAACACTTTAACGTCTAAGATAATTCCGCCTGCACCATGAGGTACACGAAGAGATGTATCACGAACTTCACGTGCTTTTTCACCAAAGATTGCATGTAATAATCGTTCTTCAGCCGTTAACTCAGTAACCCCTTTAGGTGTTACTTTACCTACTAAGATATCGCCATCGCGAACTTCCGCACCAACTCGGATGATTCCACGGTCGTCTAAGTTACGAAGCGCTTCTTCTCCTACGTTTGGAATATCACGTGTGATTTCTTCAGGTCCGAGTTTCGTATCACGAGATTCCGACTCATATTCTTCAATATGCACAGAAGTGTACACATCGTCTTTTACAAGACGTTCACTCATGATTACAGCATCTTCATAGTTATAACCATCCCATGTCATAAACGCCACTAGTACATTACGTCCAAGTGCCATTTCTCCACGTTCCATCGATGGTCCATCCGCAAGAATATCAAGTGGATTTACACGATCGCCAACTTTTACGATTGGACGTTGGTTATAACTCGTCCCTTGATTAGAACGAATGAATTTTTGTAATTTATATTTTGTTAAATCGCCTTTAACTTCTTTGCCATCGATTTCTTCAATACGACGAACTCGAATTTCTCTCGCTTCTACATGCTCAACGATACCAGTGAATTTAGCAATTACGGCAGCTCCAGAATCACGCGCATTCACATGTTCCATACCTGTTCCTACAAAAGGAGCTTCAGGGTTTAATAATGGAACTGCTTGACGTTGCATGTTCGCACCCATAAGGGCACGGTTGGAGTCATCGTTTTCTAAGAACGGGATACACGCTGTTGCTGCAGAAACTACTTGTTTCGGTGAAACGTCCATATAATCAATTGAACTACGTTTGAATACCGTGTTATCTCCACGGAAACGACCAACAACTTCTTCATCAGTAAATTGTCCATCGTCATTTAGACGTGCATTAGCTTGAGCTACTACATAGTTGTCTTCTTCATCAGCAGTTAAATAATCGATACGAGATGTTACTAAACCTGACTCAGGATCAACTCGACGATAAGGTGTTTCGATGAAACCGAATTTGTTCACTTTCGCAAAACTAGAAAGTGAGTTAATTAGTCCAATGTTCGGACCCTCAGGCGTTTCAATCGGACACATACGACCATAGTGAGAGTAATGAACGTCACGTACTTCAAACCCTGCACGTTCACGCGTTAAACCACCGGGCCCTAATGCCGATAGACGACGTTTGTGAGTCAATTCAGCAAGCGGATTCGTTTGATCCATGAATTGAGACAACTGAGAACTACCAAAGAACTCTTTAATTGAAGCAATAACCGGACGGATATTAATCAATTGTTGTGGCACGATTGATTGTGTGTCATTGATAGACATACGCTCACGTACAACACGTTCCATACGAGAAAGACCGATACGGAATTGATTTTGCAACAATTCTCCTACTGAACGTAAACGACGGTTACCTAGATGATCAATGTCATCCGTGTTTCCAACGTTGTAAAGCAGGCCGAAGAAATAACTAATAGAAGAAATAATGTCAGCTGGTGTGATGTTTTTAATCGCATCTTCAATATAAGCATTGCTGATTACATTGATTTCTTGTTGCGCTTCATTGTTTGGAGCATAAATTTTGATTGATTGTAACGTGATATCGCCTTCTAATACGCCACCGACTTGAGAAATTGTTTGGAATCCGATTCCATTCTCTAGATGTGGAATTAAACGGTCAAGTAAACGACGGTCAATCAATGCACCTTGTTCTGCTAAAATCTCACCAGTTTCTGGGTCAACAAGCGTTTCAGCCACTGTTTGATTAAACAAACGGTTTTTGATGTGCAGTTTTTTGTTCATTTTGTAACGACCTACATTCGCTAAGTCATAGCGTTTTGGGTCGAAGAAACGTGAATACAACAGACTTTTCGCACTTTCAACTGTTGGCGGTTCGCCTGGACGAAGACGCTCATAAATTTCAAGCAACGCTTTGTCTGTGCTTTCCGTATTATCTTTTTCTAGCGTATTACGAAGATATTCATTATCGCCAATAAGATCGATAATTTCTTGATCAGAACCGAAACCAAGGGCACGTAAAAGAACCGTTACTGGCAATTTACGTGTGCGGTCGATACGACAATAGACTACGTCTTTCGCATCAATTTCATATTCTAACCATGCACCACGGTTTGGAATAACTGTTGCTCCAAAACCTTTTTTACCATTTTTATCTGTCTTGTCATGGAAGTAAACACTTGGTGAACGAACTAACTGAGATACGATTACGCGCTCAGCACCGTTAATAACGAATGTACCTGTTTCTGTCATCAGTGGGAAATCACCCATGAAGACATCTTGCTCTTTTACTTCATCTGACTCTTTGTTATGAAGACGTACTTTTACGCGAAGTGGTGCCGCATAAGTTACATCCCGTTCTTTTGATTCATCGACTGGATACTTAGGCTCGCCTAAAGCATAATCGATGAATTCAAGTGAAAGATTACCTGTGAAATCAGCAATTGGAGAAATGTCTCGGAACATTTCACGCAAACCTTCTTCCAGGAACCATTCATAAGATGCTGTTTGAATTTCTATTAAATTCGGAAGCTCTAGCACCTCTTTAATACGCGCAAAACTTCTACGCTCGCGGTGTTGTCCATACTGAACTAGTTGACCTGCCAACTCATTCACCCCTCAATAAAGCAATATTAGGACTTTTCGGAACACCATATTTAGTGTATGATGTCGAAAAGACAAAAAGAAAACGAGTTCTATAAGAGCTCATTTTCGGTTAAACACATTTATTCATGGTAAGTATACCCACATACAAAATAACTTTATACAAAAGGGCATACGACCGCAAAATAATATTTTTGCATTTTATTATAATATCATAGCGATTTTGTCAAGTCAAATAATCATTTGACTTTCTCAGCCTTTATGATCCAGTAACCTCTTACTTTATCGACTACTTCAACTTGACCGAAAATCTCTTCTAATCGATCGAAAGTTGATGGAGCTCCTTGTTTCTTCTGAATGACAACCCACAACTCTCCACCCACACATAATTTCGTATAGGCATCTAAATAAAAACGAAAAATCGTTTGTTTTCCAGCACGAATAGGCGGGTTTGTCAAAATTGCAGCAAAGTCAGTTTCGGTAACTTCGGTTAATCCATCACTTTCATAGATTCGTACATTTTGTACCCCGTTACCTTCCGCATTTTTGCGTGAAAGTTGGACTGCACGTTCATTAATGTCAACCATGTGAATTGTACGATTTTCATCAATTTTGGCGACGGATAACCCAATAGGTCCATACCCACAACCCACATCTAATACTGGGCCTTCAGTTATTGGCATTACAAACGCATCAATTAACACACGGGAGCCAAAATCTACTTCGCTTTTACTAAAAACCCCTGTATCAGTTTCAAATTGAAACAATTCATCACGGAGCGTAAAACTCCATGACTTAGGCTTGCTATCTGTTTGAGGTTTTTTCGAATAATAATGTTCAGCCATTCCGGGCACCCTCTAACCTGTTTATTAAATGAAGAAAAAGCCCGCCGATAACTGACGAGCTTTCCAAAAACTATTAATAGAAATTATTTTACTTCTACAGAAGCGCCAACTTCAGCAAGTTTAGTTTTGATTTCTTCTGCTTCTTCTTTAGTAACGCCTTCTTTAAGAGCTTTAGGAGCGTTGTCTACAACTTCTTTAGCTTCTTTAAGACCTAAACCAGTGATTTCACGAACTGCTTTGATTACTTTGATTTTTTGATCTCCTACAGAAGATAGGATTACATCAAATTCAGTTTTTTCTTCTTCAGCAGCAGCACCGCCACCAGCAGCCATAGCCATTGGTGCAGCAGCTGTAACGCCAAATTCTTCTTCGATTGCTTTTACTAAGTCGTTTAATTCAAGAACTGTCATACCTTTGATTGCTTCAAGGATTTGAGTGTTGTTCATTATATGTTCCTCCTAATAGGAATATTTTTTTGTTGGGGTATACCCCAGGTTTAAGAGTTAAGCCGTGTAACGAATTACGCGCCTTGCTCTTCTTTTTGTTCTGCAACAGCTTTTGTTACAAGTGCAAAGTTGCGCATTGGAGCTTGTAGAACGCTGAGTAGCATTGACAACAAACCTTCGCGAGAAGGAAGTTCTGCAAGTGCTTTAATGTCATCAGCAGATGCGATAGCACCTTCGATAACACCAGCTTTGATTTCAAGCTTGTCGTTCTTTTTAGCGAAATCGTTGATGATTTTCGCTGGCGCTACTACGTCTTCTGTTGAAAACGCAATTGCGTTTGGACCTGTAAGACTTTCATTCAAGCCTTCAAGACCAGCTACTTCAATCGCACGGCGAGTCATTGTGTTTTTATACACTTTGAATTCAACACCTGCTTCACGAAGTTGCTTACGAAGTTCAGTTACTTGACCTACAGTCAAGCCACGGTAATCAACTACTACTACTGTAGCTGCTGTTTTGAACTTTTCAGTAATTTCTTCAACTCGAACCTTTTTAGCTTCGATTGCTTTGCTCATCTGGACACCTCCTAATAGAATGAGTCATTTATACCGCCAAAAGAAAAGCCCCTGGTCTATAAATATAGACAGGGGCTGAAACGTCATCTTTAAAAGAATCTGAATGCATGTCCTCGGTAGGATCATTATGCGACAAGTCGCCCCTACTGTCTACGGTACAAATAATTAATTTACAACAAAAATCATCATAACAGATAGACTCTTTACTGTCAATATTATTTGCTAACTTTTACACTTGAAGAATCCACTTTTACAGATGGACCCATAGTTGTTGTGATGTTAACAGATTTCATGTATGTCCCTTTAGCTGCTGATGGCTTAGCTTTTAGAACAACATCAAATACTGCCAAGAAGTTTTCAACTAACTTATCATCTTCGAAAGAAACTTTACCGATTGGTGCATGAATGATACCAGCTTTGTCAGCACGGTACTCAACTTTACCAGCCTTGATTTCTTCGATTGCTTTAGTTACGTCGAATGTTACAGTTCCTGTTTTAGGGTTTGGCATTAAGCCTTTCGGTCCTAAAACACGACCTAATTTACCAACTTCACCCATCATGTCTGGAGTAGCTACGATTACATCGAAGTCAAACCATCCTTGTTGGATTTTGTTGATGAACTCTGTATCGCCAACATAGTCAGCGCCAGCAGCTTCTGCTTCTTTAATTTTTTCGCCTTTTGCGAAAACTAAAACACGTTGAGTTTTACCAGTTCCGTTTGGAAGTACTACTGCCCCACGGATTTGTTGGTCATTTTTACGTGTGTCGATACCTAATTTGAATGCCACTTCAACAGTTGCGTCAAAGTTTACTGTGCTAGTTTTTTTAGCAAGTTCGATCGCTTCAGTAGCAGCGTACACTTTTGTACGGTCTACTAATTTAGCTGCATCTTGTAACTTTTTACCTTTTTTAGCCATTTTGAAAATTCCTCCTTGATTGTGGTTTTAACGGGTTAAGCCTCCCACGAATAAGGGTTGCGTGTCTTGAAGACAATCGCAACCCTCCAAAAACTAATGCAACATCAAGTGCAGGGATTAGTCTTCGATGACAATACCCATGCTACGCGCAGTACCTTCAACCATCAACATCGCTGCTTCAACTGATGCTGCGTTTAGGTCTGGCATTTTTTGTTCAGCGATTTCGCGAACTTTATCACGCTTCACCGTTGCAACTTTTTTGCGGTTTGGTTCACCAGAACCTGACTGAATTCCAGCCGCCACTTTAAGTAATACTGCTGCAGGTGGAGTTTTTGTAATGAATGTAAATGAACGGTCTTCAAATACAGAAATTTCAACAGGGATAATTAGTCCAGCTTGATCTGCCGTACGTGCGTTGAATTCTTTACAGAATCCCATAATATTAACACCTGCTTGACCCAATGCTGGACCAACCGGCGGTGCTGGATTTGCTTTACCAGCAGGAATTTGTAATTTTACGACTTTAACAACTTTTTTAGCCACGAGACACACCTCCTTAAGTCCGTGATGTGGTAATAGGGTTGCCCCTCCCACTCAATATCTGTCTGTCAGCTACTAGCTGAGCATAAGCTAAAATTTTTGCAGACTATATCATAATCAGTCTGACCTTTGAAATAATACCATTTTTCTACAACTTAAGCAAGTAGGTTTTGAAAAACTATATTTTGACGACTTGATCGAAGTCAAGTTCCATTTTCGTTTCGCGTCCAAACATGTCAACAGAAACCTTCAACTTGCCTTTCGCGTCATCGATTTCTTCCACTTTTCCTTGGAAGCTTGCAAACGGCCCTTCAAGCACTTCAACCATTTCACCAATTGTATATTGTGCTTCAAGTCTACGTTCCGTCATTCCCATTTGTTTCAAGATGAATACTACTTCTTCGTCTAACAATGGTGTAGGTTTCGCACCACCACCTGATGAACCAATAAATCCAGTGACACCCGGAGTGTTACGCACAACATACCAAGAGTCATCCGTCATCACAAGCTCCACTAAAACATACCCAGGGAATGTTTTACGCATGACCACTCGTTTTTTACCATCTTTAAAATCTGTTTCTTGTTCTTCCGGGATGATAACTCGGAAGATTAAATCTGACATACCCATTGTTTCGACACGCTTTTCAAGATTTGCTTTTACTTTGTTTTCGTATCCAGAATACGTGTGAACCACATACCAATTCTTTTCCATAAGTAGCAGGACTGTTCGTCCGTCCCTCCATTTCTTAGACAAATGAAAAAACCCGTTCTCTGTTTATAACGGGCTATTTTCACAAGTATAATCTGTTATCAAATTACAGTGCAAGGAACCAGCGTACTGCTTCTGAAATTCCAAAGTCTATTACCGCGAAAAATATAGCCATAACAACAACTGTTGAAAGAACGACGATTGTATAGCGAGTCAATTCTTTACGTTTTGGCCAACTAACTTTTCTCATTTCTGAGACGACATTACCAAAAAAACCGCTAATATTAGCCATTCTATTTAAACCCCCGAATTAAAAATATCTATGTTTATCCATACAGCGTTTAACTTATTGCGCTTTGCATTTTTAACCATTTTATTATCTT
Organism: Paenisporosarcina sp. P5_A11; assembly: GCF_056400705.1. Taxonomy (NCBI): domain Bacteria; kingdom Bacillati; phylum Bacillota; class Bacilli; order Caryophanales; family Caryophanaceae; genus Paenisporosarcina; species Paenisporosarcina sp. P5_A11. The sequence goes on along the minus strand of NZ_JBFUKT010000003.1, from coordinate 62,144 downwards.
TTAGGTAGCATTTGTCTTTTTAAAGATTATCACCTACAGTTTAGACTGTCAACAACTGCTAAAACGATGACTTTAGTGAACTCCACCAATTTCAATATGACGTTCCAACTTCCGCTTCACTCTTTGCAAGGCGTTATCTATTGATTTAACATGGCGATTTAGTTCCTCAGAAATTTCGTGGTACGACTGTCCATCTAAATACAACGCTAGTACTTGTCGTTCCAATTCGCTCAAAATTTCGCCCATTTTTTCTTCCATATAATCAAAATCTTCACGATGTATCATTAACTCTTCTGGATCATCAATGACGGAACCAGAGATTACGTCCATCAAAGTCCGATCTGATTCTTCATCAAATATCGGCTTATCTAAAGATACATAGGAATTCAATGGAATATGCTTTTGACGTGTAGCTGTTTTGATAGCAGTAATAATCTGACGCGTGATACAAAGCTCAGCAAATGCACGAAATGACGAAAGCTTGTCTCCTCTAAAATCACGAATCGATTTATAAAGTCCAATCATACCTTCTTGAATGATGTCTTCTTTATCGGCTCCAATCAAGAAATACGATCTTGCTTTCATTCGTACGAAAGAGCGGTACTTAGTGATTAAAAAATCTAATGCTTCTGTATCCCCGTTGTGGACCAGTGCCACAAGCTCGTCATCTAGTAAGTCTTCAAATTGGTGAAGCATTACGTGTACATGGTCACTTTTCATCAACAGTATCACCTCGGTCACTTCGCATAGTTTGACCCTAGTATACAGGAAGTAGAAATCGAGCGTCAACGGCTCATTTCATCCCTCTGCGCCATTTTTCAAAAATTTCTGCCACTTCATGTGGAAGTTGAATTTTTGAACCAGGTTTTTGCTCGTGAATTGCTTTGACTTTCTTAGTAATATTTTCTTGTACTAATTCCATCTCGATTTCAAGTTCACGAGCAGATATCCTTAGAGCCCCTTGAGCAAAGACGACCCATTGTTCAGTTAAATCTGACGTAGCCACATGTACTTGATCGCGTCGTGTCATTAACTGAATGGTTAGTTTTTCAATGCGTTCATCCGCCGTTTCATTTTCTCGGGTGAATATTACTTCAACATCATATTGTTTTTTCTTTTTTTCAATTCCAGGAACAAGATGTGCATCAAAGACTACAATAACTCTCCATCCAGAAAATGCTTTATATTCCGCCATCATTTCAATGAGACGGTCTCTTGCATCTATGAGCTTGTCCGCTTTTAAAGCACGCAACTCTTTCCATGCGCCGATCATGTTGTATCCATCGACGAGTAAAATGTCCATATCAGTTAACCGGCTGACGGTTCCGTAACACTTCATACATCAAGATAGCAGCTGCAACAGATGCGTTTAATGATGTTACTTGACCAACCATTGGCATGTGGTAAAGGAAGTCACATTTTTCTTTTAGTAAACGGCTCATTCCCTTACCTTCACTACCAATGATGATCGCAATTGGTAACTTGGCATCCATTCTCCGATAGTCAGAAGATCCTTTTGCATCGGTTCCAGCAATCCATAAGCCACGTTTTTTCAAATCTTCAACGGTTTGTGCTAAATTCCCGACACGAGCTACCGGTATATGCTCAATAGCCCCTGTTGAAGTTTTTGCAACAACCCCCGTTAATCCCACTGCACGACGTCTAGGAATAATAACCCCGTGCACACCGGTAGCATCTGCTGTTCGCAATATTGACCCTAAGTTATGCGGATCTTCTAACTCATCTAATATCAAAAAGAATGGGTCTTCATTTCGTGAAGCTGCAAGTTCAAAGAGCTCATCAATTTCTGCGTAACGGTATGCAGCAACTGATGCAGCAATTCCTTGGTGATTGGCTCCGTCCGTTAATTGTTCTACCTTGTTTTTCGGTACAAACTGCACAATTATTCCCGCTTCTTTTGCCAGTTCCATTATTTCAGTAATTCCCGCTTTTTTAACACCTTCTGCAATCCATACCTTGTTCATCTCGCGACCAGCTCGAAGTGCTTCTAGTACAGGATTTTTCCCAGATAAAATTTCATTGTCTAGTTCTGTCATGATAGGGTCTCTCCTTTCGGTTCTTCTATAATAGTTATGGCTTTTTCGATAATTTCTTGCACTCGATTGAAGTTACCCAACAAGTATAAACTGCCAAGGACCGCTTCAAATGCCGTGCTGTATTTGTACGTTTGAATGTCTGTATTTTTTGGAGTGCTACCAGATTTGGCATTACGTCCTCTTCTCAGTACAGCTTCCTCTTCTTCTGTCAAAAACTTTTCAGCCAACAACACACGTACAACTAACGCTTGTGCTTTGGCTGATACATATTTAGTTGCTTCTTTATGCAAAGTGTTTGGTCTTACACGACCCGAACGAATTAAATGTTCACGTACAGCTTGCTCAAGAACAGCGTCGCCCATATATGCAAGGGCGAGGGAATTTAATTGCAATACATCGATTGAACGAAGTGAATATTCCTTATTCATCCGCGTTTCCAACGTATGCCTTGTGCCGTGTCTTCTAAAATAATATTCATGTCTTTCAATTGATCACGAATGGCATCAGCACGAGCAAAGTCTTTGTCTTTACGTGCTTGGATTCTTGCTTCAATTAGAGCATCGATGTCTTCATCTAGTACTTCACCTTGCACCTCTACCTCAATACCTAAAACAAGTGCAAGTTCTTTTAATGTTTTCATGAACGCAGTAAGGACATTTGCTTCAGTATGTTTTTCAATCAAGTACAAATTTGCTAAACTCGCTAGCTCAAATAATGCAGCAATTCCATTGGCTGTATTAAAATCATCGTCCATCGCTGTTGTAAATTGGCTACGGACCTCTTCGATTTTGTTTAACCAAATATCTTGGTAGTCCCCAAGTTCAGGAGATGCTTCAAGTCGGTGTGCTAAGTTCGCATATGAAGTACGAATACGCGCTAAGCCGTTTTGTGCATTTTCAACAAGTTCTTGAGAGAAATTGATTGGATGACGGTAATGAACAGACAACATAAAGAAGCGCAACACTTGCGGGTCAATATGTTTACGAATGTCATTTACTAATACAAAGTTCCCTAAAGACTTCGACATTTTTTCATTATCAATATTGATATAGCCATTATGCATCCAATAACGAGCAAACTGCTTACCTGTATACGCTTCAGATTGTGCAATTTCGTTTTCATGATGCGGGAAGGTTAAATCTTGACCGCCAGCATGTATGTCTATGGTATCCCCTAATATTTCACGAGCCATAACTGAACACTCTATATGCCAGCCAGGTCGTCCTTTACCCCAAGGACTTTCCCACGAAATCTCACCTGGTTTAGCGTCTTTCCATAAAGCGAAATCTAGAGCATCTTCTTTCTTTTCACCCGTCTCGATTCTTGCGCCAATTTTTAAATCGTCCACTGATTGATGAGACAATTTACCATAACCTTCAAACTTTCGCGTTCTGTAATAGACGTCACCTTTCGACTCATAGGCATAACCTTTTTCGATTAGCACTTTTATGAAATCAACAATGTCATCCATATGTTCAGTTACACGTGGATGTGCATCCGCTTTCTGGCAACCAAGCGCACTGACGTCTTCAAAGTAAGCCGCAATAAAACGTTCCGTTAATTCCGAAACCTCTTCACCTAGTGCATTAGCCGTATTGATGATTTTGTCATCAACATCTGTAAAGTTTGAAACGAAATTGACATCATATCCTCTGTACGTTAAGTATCGACGGACAGTATCATAAACGATTACTGGACGTGAATTACCAATATGGATGTAGTTATAAACAGTCGGTCCACACACATACATCTTTACCTTGCCCTCTTCTAGTGGTACAAAGGGCTCTTTTTGACGTGTTAAAGTATTGTAAATATGAATGCTCATCTGACGTTTCTCTCCTTTTCAAGTTGTTCACTCACGTGCGCGACTTGCTCTCGCAAAATGGCGATTTTTTCTTCTAGCATATTACATTTATCTGCAACTGGATCCGGCAAATCTTGGTGATCCAAGTCCCGTTTCACTTTGATTCCATCTTGCACAACGACTGTTCCAGGAATACCTACAACCGTAGAATTTGGTGGAACATCTTTCAAGACAACTGATCCCGCACCGACTTTACTGTTTTCACCAATGGTAATTGACCCAAGCACTTTTGCACCCGTCGCAACTAAAACATTATCATGTAATGTGGGATGTCGTTTTCCTCGTTGTTTCCCGGTTCCTCCAAGTGTAACTCCTTGGAAAATTGTTACATTATTACCGATTTCACAGGTTTCACCAATAACCACACCCATTCCGTGGTCGATAAAGAAGCGACGGCCAATTCTCGCACCCGGATGAATTTCTATTCCAGTAAAAAAACGACTCACTTGTGACACTACTCTTGCAAGAAAAAAGAATTTTCTTTTAAAAAGTGCATGTGCGATGCGGTGTGACCACACTGCATGTAAACCTGAATATGTCAGCACAACTTCAAGCACCCGTCTTGCTGCGGGATCTTGCTCGAAAACGACTTCGATATCTTCTTTCATTCGACCGAACATCATCAGTCCTCCTATATTTGTTATCCAAAACTTAGCCAAAATAAAAAGCGCCTCTGTCAGTGACTGACAGAGACGCTGTAATTGCGCGGTTCCACTCTGATTGGAAGGATAAGGTGCATTCCTTCCCGCTTGGCGTCTGTAACGTAGACGATACGGCTCGCTTACTAATAGTTTCAGCTGAGCGCTCAGAGGTGCATTTCCATAGTGCCTAAGCTCAGACCACTTTCAGCCGGTGGTGGTCCTCTCTAAAGAGCGTGCCTTATGTACTTCTCCTCTTCAAAGCTTTTACATAATATATGCTTAAAAGATAGCTTCATTCTCACACCATCGTGAGTGAAAGTCAATATTATTGTTTCGCGTATTTCTCTACGCGAGCAATGACTTTTGCTTTGCCAATCAACGCAATTGCATTTGGCAATTCCGGACCATGAATTTGACCAGTTGTTACAACACGAATTGGCATAAATAGGTTTTTGCCTTTATGCCCCGTTTCTTTTTGTACAGCTTTAATCGCCGCTTTAATCGTGTCTGGTTCAAATGCTTCCAGTTGCTCCAATTGTGTTTTGAATGCAGCCATTACTTCAGGCACTTGTTCACCAGCTAATACAGAAGATGCTTCTTCATCATATGTTAACTCTTCTTTAAAGAATAGGTCAGTTAGCTCAGTAATTTCTGAACCGAAACTCATTTGCTCATGATAAAGAGCGATGACGCCTGTAGCCCATTGCTTTTCTTCAGCTGTCAACGTTTCAGGTAAACGTCCCGCTTTTTGTAAATGAGGCAATGCAAGATCAACCACTTCTTCTAGAGACAGTTGTTTCACATATTGGTTATTCGTCCACGTTAATTTTTGTTTATCAAACATGGATGGTGATTTTGATAAACGATTTACGTCAAACAAACGAATAAGTTCTTCTTTCGAGAAAATCTCATCTTCCCCTTCAGGAGACCATCCAAGAAGTGCAAAGAAGTTGAACATTGCTTGAGGAACGTATCCCAAATCTTTATATTGGGCAACGAATTGAATAATCGATTCATCACGTTTTGATAATTTTTTACGGTCTTCGTTAATGATTAACGTCATATGTCCATAGTGAGGTACTTCCCAACCGAATGCTTGGAATACCATGATTTGTTTTGGTGTATTTGATAAATGTTCTTCTCCACGGAAAACGTGTGAGATCTTCATGAAATGGTCATCTAATACAACTGCGTAGTTATACGTTGGGATACCGTTTGTTTTAATAAGAACCCAATCGCCTACGTCTTTTGATTCAAATGTAACCGAACCACGAACTAAATCTTTAAATGTATACGTTACGTCAGATGGAACGCGCATACGAATTGTATACGGAATTCCTGCAGCTTCTTTCTCTGCCACTTCTTCTTTAGTTAAGTTACGGCATGTACCAACATACATTGGCGCAGCGATTCCTTTAGCTTTTTGCATTTCGCGTTCCTCATCTAACTTTTCAGTAGAACAGAAACATTTATACGCATGACCATTTTCAAGCATTTCTTCAGCATGCTTTTTATAAATATCAAGACGCTCCATTTGACGGTACGGTGCATATGGCCCCCCGATATCAACAGACTCATCATAGTCAATTCCAAGCCATTTCAAATTCTCTAGTTGCGATAGTTCGCCACCTTCAATATTACGTTCAATGTCCGTATCTTCAATACGTACGATGAATTTGCCACCGTGGTGACGTGCAAATAAATAGTTAAATAATGCAGTGCGTGCTCCACCAATATGTAAATTTCCTGTTGGACTTGGTGCGTAGCGTACACGAACTTCTTGTGTCATATGTGGTTCCTCCTCGAATACGTGCTAAACTTTGTTCAGTTTAACACAGGTCATACCTATTTTTGAATGAGTAATATCGTTGCTTGCGCTGCAATGCCTTCTCCACGACCAGTAAAACCTAATTTTTCAGTGGTTGTCGCTTTGACATTCACTTGAGAAGGTTCAGCATTGAGTAGTTCTGCGATGCGGTCACGCATTTGTGTAATGTACGGCGCCATTTTTGGAGCTTGCGCAATAATCGTACAGTCAACATTGCCTAGTTTATAGCCTTTTTCTTCAACAATGTTCCAAATGTACGAAAGTAGTTTCGCCGAGTCCGCGTCTTTAAATTCAGGATCAGTATCCGGGAAATGGCGTCCAATATCCCCTTCTCCAATTGCACCTAGTGCTGCATCTGTGACTGTATGTAATAAAACATCGGCATCTGAATGGCCGATTAAACCTTTTTCATATGGAATCGTTACGCCACCTAATATAAGTGGGCGATTTTCTGCAAATTCATGTACATCAAACCCTTGTCCAACTCGAAACATTTAGTTCTCCTCCTGATGTCGTTTTTGTAAGATAGCTTCGCCAATAAGTAAATCCTCTTGTGTAGTCATTTTCACATTATCATACGTACTTTCCACTACATGAACGTCAATATTTAAGCGTTCCACCAGCATGGATTCATCCGTACCAAGAAAACCATCTTGGTCCGCTTGATGCTGTGCATTCGTCAAAATACTGGTATGGAAAGCTTGCGGTGTTTGGATTATCCATAATTGTTCACGGTCTACCGTTTCTTCAATTATGTGATTGTGCACTCGTTTCATGGTGTCTTTCGCTTTCACTCCAGCGATTGCAGCACCTGTTTCGTGTGCTTTTTGAGTCAATTGCTTAATAACGGTCGGTTCAATGAAAGGTCTCGCAGCATCGTGCACGAGAATTAATTCCGCTTCATTACTCGCTTCTTTTACGCATGCATACACACTATGTTGGCGTTCAGCGCCACCTGCAGGCATTCCTTTTACTTTCGTGACGTTATACTGCTTTAACATTTCTTGAATGATGACACGTTCTTCAGGCTTTACTGCAAGCCATATGCCAATGCAATCCAAATCTTGTTCAAAGACATCAAGTGTATGAATTAGAATTGGTTTCCCTCGCAGGGTAAGAAATAATTTATTGTGCCCTGCCTTCATTCTTTTCCCACTACCTGCTGCGGGTAATACAACGATATACTTCATTTCTTGTATTCGCCTCTTTCGTTATGGAAAAGGAGGCCGCCTCAGCTGTCATGTCGACAGAAAGGGCAGCCTCTCATCTTGACTTATTTTCTTTTTGCAAATATCATTCGCCCAGCTGATGTTTGTAGAACACTTGTGACTATGACATCAATTGCTTGACCAATATTTGATCGTCCATCTTCTACGACAATCATCGTGCCGTCATCTAAGTAAGCGATTCCTTGATTCTGTTCTTTACCATCTTTAATGACGACGATATGCATTTCTTCTCCTGGAATGACGATTGGCTTCACCGCATTTGCAAGATCGTTAATGTTAAGCACTGGTACTTTATGTAACTCACATACTTTATTTAAGTTAAAGTCATTCGTTACTACCATACCGTCCATCTTTTTCGCGAGACGCATCAGTTTCGTATCCACTTCTTGAACATCGTCAAAATCTTCTTCTGTAATTAATAAAGCTGAAGCTCGCTCTGTTTGAAGTCGTTTCAAAATATCCAAACCACGACGTCCACGCGTACGTTTTAACGTATCGGAAGAATCTGCGATATGCTGAAGTTCCGTTAAGACAAATTGTGGAACGACAAGCACACCTTCCATGAATCCAGTTGTGGAAATGTCAGCAATACGTCCGTCAATAATAACACTTGTATCTAGTAACTTATACGATGCTTGTTGTAAGGCTTGAGGGTTGTTTTCATCGAATTTCTTTTTTTGCCCTGTCGATCTGCTAGCAGTAAACATTTGCCCAATCTCATCACGTTTTTTGAAACCGACTTGAAAGCCAAGATAGCCTAAAGTGATGGTTAACAACACTGGTAACACAGAGTTTATGACTGGTAGTTCAATCGAATCAACTGCGAAGTTTAAAAGAAATGCCACAAAAAGTCCAATAATCAGACCTAGAGTTCCAGATAATAAATCTCCGATTGGCGCCTTCAGTAGTCGATCTTCCATCCACTTTAAGAACTCAATTAAGTAATCAGTTAACAGCAATGCCATGACATACAAAAGAATAGCACCAATTAAAACAGACACATAGGGGTTGTTCAGCAACGGGTTCCGGGATAAATTAATAAGTTCGTATAATTGCGGTAATAATAGCAACCCGAGCGTTCCACCAATTAGGATAAATGTAATGCGAATAATCCACTTTAACACAAGCCCACCTCCTGTTTTTAATTATACACTTTTTCACTTGTGAACACCTTTTTGACGTAAGTGGAATGTGAAAAGTTGCATGAAATAGTTAGATGTCAAGCCCTCTCCCTGCTAATTTTATTTTCAAACTTCCTGTAAAGGAATAATAATGGCGTGCCCGTGTGTGGCACAAATGTTCTTTATTTGTGCCTTCCGCTGGCAACCTGGGGGGAGTTCAGAGAATACGCTAGTCGATAGCAGAACACTTCCTTCGATGAAGACCCATAAACGCCACTTAAATCAGACTCTTGCCATAGGAACTCGCGTCTTTCTCCGGAGGAATGGTGTCCTTCTCCAATCGAATGGTTGGAAATGTTACGTGAATGGATGAAACGGTATAGTGAGTGGTCGGAAAACTAAGTTGAATGATCGAAAACTCACAATAAATGTTCGAAAACCCACAGTGAATGGATGTAGACCAATCTCAAAGTTCGAAGGTATAGCCCGAAAAAACTTTTACTTATATCTTGAGAAAAAGCTTACCCTAAAACGCCTAAGCGTTTGGGAAAGCTTCTTTTAATGCATCGTTAATACTTTCAACGCCAATTACTTTAATCCCTTTAGGATAATCCCATCCGCCAAGATTAGAAGCCGGGATAATGGCACGTTTGAATCCTAGTTTAGCCGCCTCTTGTACGCGTTGTTCAACTCGCGACACACGACGTACTTCTCCAGTTAACCCTACTTCGCCAATGAAACAGTCGTGCGCACTAACCGCTAAATCACGATAGCTTGATACAATCGTCGTCAAGACAGCTAAGTCAATGGCAGGTTCATCAAGCTTGACTCCCCCAGCCACTTTAATATAGGCATCTTGTGTTTGAAGTAGCATACCCATTCTTTTTTCTAAAACAGCCATTAATAGTTGGACCCGATTTTGATCAATTCCACTAGCCATGCGTTTAGGGTAGTTAAAGCTTGTCGGTGTCACTAATGCTTGAATCTCAACTAATATGGGGCGTGTGCCCTCCATCGAAGCAACAACAGTTGATCCTGCTGCACCTTGTGAACGTTCTTGTAAGAATAGCTCAGATGGATTTAGCACTTCTTTCAAGCCACCTTGCAACATTTCAAATATCGCAATCTCGTTGGTAGACCCGAATCTGTTTTTCTGAGATCGTAAAATCCGATACGTATGATGACGTTCTCCTTCAAAATACAGCACCGTATCTACCATATGTTCAAGCAATCGCGGACCGGCAATTTGACCTTCTTTAGTAACGTGACCAACTAGGAAAATTGCGATGTTTTTAGTTTTTGCAATCCGCATTAATTCCGCTGTACATTCTCGAACTTGTGACACACTGCCTGGAGCAGAGGTTACTTCCGGGTGATGGACAGTTTGAATGGAGTCTATAATGACAAATTTCGGTTGAACATTCTCAATCGCTTCATTGACTAATTCCAAATTCGTTTCAGAATAAATATAAAGTTCACCAGATGTTACACCTAACCGCTCTGCTCGCAGTTTTGTCTGACGAATCGATTCTTCACCTGACATATATAAAACGCGATGTCCTTTGTTAGCAAGCAATGCAGATACTTGTAGTAATAAAGTGGATTTTCCTATACCTGGATCTCCACCAATTAACACTAATGAACCAGGCACAATTCCGCCACCAAGAACACGATTTAACTCATCTAAATCGGTATCAACACGAGGTTCGTCTGCAATTTCAATCGCTGTTATTGGGGTTGCTTTGTGCGAAGCACTGTCAGAGTGTTGGAAAGTACGCCGAGGTCCTTTAACAACCACTTCGATCTCTTCCACCATCGTATTCCATTCGCTACACCCCGGGCAACGTCCCATCCATTTTGCAGATTCATAACCACATGAGTTACACATAAATTTCGTTTTACGTTTAGCCATAGTTCCTCCTATGTAGAAAAGAGCATTCCGAACAACCTCGCCGGAATGCTCCAATTGTTTTATTTTGCGACTAAAGCTTCTGAACGAATCACAAATTCATCGTTTTCAACATCAAACACAATATTGTTTCCAGTTAAAACGGTACCTCTTAATAGTTCTTCAGACAAACGATCTTCAATATGCTTTTGAAGTGCTCGACGGAGCGGACGAGCACCGTACTCTGGGTCGTAGCCTTCTTTGGCGATTTTCTCTTGTGCTGCTTCAGTTAACTCTAGTTCAATTTCTTGTTCTTTCAAACGTTTTGTTAACGTACCAGTCATCAATGTAACGATTTCTTTTAAGTGTTCTTTCTCTAATGAATGGAACACAATCATTTCATCCACACGGTTTAAGAACTCAGGACGGAATGCTTTCTTCAACTCTTCGAGCATTCTGCCTTTCATATCTTTATATTTTTGTTCGCCATCTTGTAAGTTGAATCCAACATATTTGTTTTTCTTAAGCGCCTCTGCCCCAACATTCGAAGTCATGATAACAACCGTGTTGCGGAAGTCAACCGTACGCCCTTTAGAATCAGTTAAGCGCCCGTCTTCTAACACTTGCAATAAGATATTGAAGACATCAGGATGTGCTTTTTCGATTTCGTCTAACAGAATAACTGAGTAAGGTTTACGACGAACTTTTTCAGTCAATTGGCCGCCTTCTTCATGTCCTACGTATCCTGGAGGTGAACCAACTAAACGTGATGTTGAGTGTCTCTCCATGTACTCAGACATATCAACTCGAATCATTGCATCTTCATCACCGAACATGCTTTCAGCTAGTGCACGAGCAAGTTCTGTTTTACCTACACCCGTTGGACCTAAGAAAATGAATGAACCAATTGGACGTTTTGGATCTTTTAATCCAGCACGAGCTCTACGAACAGCACGAGAAATGGCAGTGACAGCTTCCGCTTGACCAATGACACGTTTATGCAAAGTATCTTCTAAACTCAATAATTTTTGAGACTCAGTTTGTGCCAGTTTAGATACTGGAATTCCAGTCCACATAGACACAACAGCAGCAATGTCCTCCACTGTAACTTCGGACTCAGCTTTGCCTTGTTCTTCTTTCCAAGACTTCTTCGTGCTATCTAGTTCTTCTTTCAGCTTTTGTTCCGTGTCTCGGAAAGATGCTGCTTTCTCAAACTCTTGGCTTTGAACTGCCGCATTTTTCTCCGAACGAATTGCTTCTAAACGCAATTCTAATTCTTTTAAATTCGGAGGAGTTGTATATGAACGCAAACGAACTTTTGAACCCGCTTCGTCAATTAAGTCAATTGCTTTATCTGGTAGGAAACGATCGGAAATGTAGCGATCGGACATTTTTGCCGCTGCGATTATAGCTTCATCCGTAATTTTCACACGGTGATGCGCTTCATAACGATCACGAAGTCCTTTAATAATAAGAATAGATTCCTCAACAGTTGGCTCATCTACTTGAATCGGTTGGAATCGACGCTCTAACGCAGCATCTTTTTCAATGTATTTGCGGTACTCATCAAGTGTCGTTGCACCAATACATTGCAATTCACCACGAGCAAGTGATGGTTTTAAGATATTAGAAGCATCAATTGCACCTTCAGCGCCACCAGCACCAATTAAAGTATGAAGTTCATCGATGAAAAGAATAACATTTCCAGCTTGGCGAATTTCATCCATTACTTTTTTCAAGCGGTCTTCAAACTCACCACGATATTTCGTCCCCGCTACCACGGTACCCATATCTAAGGTCATAACGCGTTTGTCACGCAAAATTTCCGGCACTTCATTGTTAACAATTTGTTGCGCTAATCCTTCAGCGATTGCCGTTTTACCAACACCTGGCTCCCCAATAAGAACTGGATTGTTTTTAGTACGTCGAGATAACACTTCAATAACACGTGTGATTTCTTTGCTACGTCCGATAACCGGATCCAAGCTACCTTCACGGGCGATTTGAGTTAGATCACGAGCTAAGCCATCAAGCGTTGGTGTACTTGCTGCAGGATTTGAGCTACCGCTTGCTTGAACGTGATCGTTGCTACCTAAAAGTTGCAATACTTGTTGACGGGCTTTGTTTAAGCTTACGCCTGAATTATTAAGAACACGAGCAGCTACGCCTTCACCTTCGCGGATTAATGCTAATAATAAATGCTCGGTTCCGATGTATGAATGACCAAGTTTACGTGATTCGTCTACAGACAATTCGATAACCTTTTTCGCGCGAGGCGTATAATGCACGATAGGACCCACGTCACCTGTTCCCATGCCAACTAATTCTTCAATTCCATCTTCAATTACTTGAGGACTCACTTCAATTGCTTCCATTGCCTTCGCAGCAATTCCGCCGCCTTCACGAATTAATCCTAATAATATATGTTCAGTTCCAATGGACTCATGCTTCATACGAATAGCTTCTTCCTGAGCCAATTGGAGTACTTTTTGTGCGCGTTGTGTAAATCGATTAAACATCATGTGTTTCCTCTCCTTCGTTGTCTAAATTATTATCTACTTGCAATCTTTCCCTAAACAACTTTGCCCGAAACACATCTCGTTCTTCTGGTTTCAGAGACATACCGGCATACTTTTGTAAAAAACCTGGTTGCATAAAAATCATGCATTCATTCAAAATTGACACATCTACACCTTTAATCAACCCTAAATCAATACCAAGACGCACATTTGATAAACAACGTCCCGCTTCTTCTGTCGATAAAAGTCGTGCATACGTTAATACTCCTAATGAACGGTACAAACGATCTTCTAACACATTCGGTTTCGTATGGAGGAGAGCCGTTCTTGATTCCCGTTCTTTTTGAATAATTTGTTCAGTAATGCTTTGCAAATCAGATAAAATATCTTCTTCTGACTTTCCAAGTGTGGTTTGATTTGATACTTGGAACACATTGGCAAGTGCTTCACTGCCTTCTCCGTAAATGCCGCGGACAACCATTCCTAAACGTGTAATTGCAGTGACAATCCGATTCATTTGATTGGTCATCGTAAGTGCAGGTAAATGCATCATTACCGATGCCCGCAGGCCAGTTCCCGTATTTGTCGGGCAACTCGTTAAATAGCCAAACTGTTCATCAAATGCATACGGCAATTCTTTTTCAAGAACATCATCAATATGATTTGCTTGACTCCATGCTTCGTGCAATTGTAAACCTGGGAAAATACATTGTATGCGAATGTGATCTTCTTCATTGACCATTATGCTGATTGCTTCGTTGTCTGATAATAAAACGGAACCCGCAATTTGCGAATTAGCCAATTTCGGACTAATTAAATGCTTCTCAACTAAAACTTGTCGGTTGAGCGCAGAAAGCTCTTTTATATCTATATACGAAAAGGTCGAATCAAGTTCCGATTCTGCATCAAGTATTACAGATGAAACATCTTGATCTACTTGTAATGCCTCATTTTCCGTAAAAGATAGCGGAAAACGGTACCCGGTTAAATTTCGAGCGAGCCGAACTCTTGTACTCATTACAATATCCGCATGCTCACCTTCACCAGCCATCCAACTTGTCACGGAGTTCTCTAGAAAACGTTCAATGTTCATTTGGGGTTATCACCTCCGCTTTGTAGCTGCTCCTCTATACCTCGAGCTTCATCACGAAGACGTGCTGCCTCTTCGAAATTTTCAATCTCTATCGCCTCTCGCATCGCTGTACGAATCGACTCAATTTGTTTTTTCAGTTGTAAGGTTTGACCAAATGAACCTGGGGCTTTCCCAATATGCTTAACGTTCCCATTATGCAATTTCTTAAAAACACCTGGTAGTTTCCTGTGAAAACTTTCGTAACAATTGGCACACCCAAATTTTCCTTGTTTTAAAAACTGTTGGAATGTCCACCCACATGAACTACAAGTGGTTAATTCCGGTTGCGGTTTCTCCTGAGGTTGTTTGGTTTCTGTGGCTCCGAACCAATTGGATAACAATTGATGAAGCGAAAGGGCATCTTGCTGAAATTCTAAATGGTATGGATGGAACTCCTGTGCACATACATCACAATAATGACGTTGCACCTGGGCTCCATTCTGCACTTGCGTCACGGTTACTTTTGCCGGTCGCTGCTTACAATTTTCACAAATCATATCGCTCTCGCCTCACTTTAACTGTTCATACTTGAATGTTAAGAGCATAGCCCTTAATATGCGCGAACGCAGTTCATCACGTTGGGGCAATGGGGTGTTAAGCGTTGTGCGATCAAGCGCAGCGAGCATCATCTTCGCCTCACGCTTCGTCAACACTTCCTCATCGATTAGACGGAACACAATATCTTCCATCATTGTTTGAGAGGCACCACGCTCTAAACTTACTAAGATTAATTCAATTAAATCTGCTTTGGTGTGAGACCGTACGCGAACAATACGAATATAGCCCCCGCCCCCTCGTTTACTTTCAACAAGGTACCCACGGTCCGCCGTAAAACGGGTATTAATCACATAATTAATTTGCGAGGGTACACATTGAAATTGCTCAGCAATCTCACTGCGCTTTATCTCAACATGCCCTTTATCATCTAATTCGATAACTTTCTTTAAATACCCTTCAATAATATCGGATATATTACGCATGCAATCACCTCCTAATAGATTAGATCTGAGTGCGAGTTAGGGATTATAGCTATAGCAACCAATAGTGAATGCCTGACTTTGACTAACTTTGACTTTATTATATAAGGGGGGATAGGGAGTGTGCAAATAATGTGATTTGAAGGCGCTAAATCAACTGTTTGAGAGCATCTTTAAGAATGCTTTGTTGCTGTTTGAAAGAAGATTGCGTTTCATTGGCTAGTCATCTTGGTTAATGAGACATCTTTTTAAGCGTTTTTTCGATTGTGAAAATTTATCACTCATTTTGAGGTGTTTATCGCTCAATCTGAGGATTTATCGCTCAATCTTGTCTCACAAACTAGTTAACTTATTGAAACCCCTACCCCACAGAAAAGAGCCATGCAGCGAAATTAGCGCAATGGCTCCTATCTAAAGGGTTTTTGAATGCTTTTGTTTGCGCTGCGCTCCTGTTTGAAAGAAGTTGCGTTTCAATGGCTAGTCATCTTGGCTAATGAGACAGGTTTGAAGGCTAACTTTCGATTGTGAAATATTTATCGCTCATTTTGAGGTGTATATCGCTCAATCTGAAGATTTGTCGCTCATTTCAAGAATTTATCGCTCAAACTGGAGATTTATCGCTCAATCTTGTCTCATATCCTAGTTAACTTTTAGAGCTGAGTTTTACGAATTAGCCACTTTCTATTTTTATTTCCTCCTATTTTTTCTAAATTACTTTTGCAAAGCATTCTTCTCGTCGTGGCTACAGATTTCATTCCTGTGAATTCCATCCACTTATTGGTAGTTATTTCTTCACTAAAAAGAATTCGGTATTCTTGAAGTGTTGTTAAATGTGATGTTTCACCTTTATGTGTACAAATGGGACACCTCCAAAATTTACTTCTATAGGTAAGCTTGGTCATTACACAGTCAGGACACAAGACGCCTATTGTTAAATCAGAAAATATCTTTGTTGGAATATGGGTTGGTTTTTTTGGGGGAAGTGCAGGTTCGTTTTGAATAAAAAGTTGATGCACTTTGCGGATATCAAAATGGGGGTTGGATTGATCCGCATATAATTGATGCAAGTTTTCTAATGCTTGATAAAGTCCTGATACATGTATAGCAAGACTAGGGAATGGCTTTTCTAATATAGAAGCTGGATTTGAAAAAACAATCATGCCATGAACTGGCATCGTCATCTGGTGCTGGTCAATTATTCTCTTAACAAATCTCTTACTTCGTTGAAGTTGACCCTCAGGGTTTCCCATACCATCAATAGGGCCATTGTCTCTCTGACGAGTTAATTGATGGGATTCTTCATCGTATCTAAGTATTCCAGGTATATTTTTAACTTCAATAATCAGAATAAATTTCTGATAAATAATAAGTGAATCAATCTGACAATAGGATGCCTCATTACCTACTAATATACTTTTTAGCAATATATAGTCTTCGAAGAATCGTGTTTCACTCAATTCACGATCAACCCTTAATTCACCGGCATATCCTCCCCCTTCTTTTCTTAATATTTTTTGAACATCTGGCCAGTATGCATGATTTTTCGGCAAGCGCCTTTCAAGCGCTTGATAGAATAAATATTTGTCCGACTTTTTTCTATCACTTATCAAGCTAAACCTCCATTGAATGACATATTTTCACTTTAATTAATTAAATATATTTTCGCAAGAATATTCAGTTAAATAAGTTTAGTTTTTATAATACAAGAGAACCCTTACTTGTTTCATTGACTAGTCATCTTGGTTAATGAGACAGCTTTTGAACGTTATTTTCGATTCTGAAATATTTATCGCTCATTTTGAGGTGTTTATCGCTCAATCTGAAGATTTATCGCTCATTTCAAGAATTTATCGCTCAAACTGGAGATTTATCGCTCAATCTTGTCTCATTGCCTAGTCATCTTGTAGAAACCCCTTCGCCTACAGAAAAGAGCCATGTAGCGATTTAGCGTAATGGCTGGCTCCTATCTAACTGAATAGTTTTGTTTGCGCTGCGCTGCTGTTCGAAACCTTGACTAGATATCAAATCTAAAAAAGCCATCCTTTACTCAAGGATGGCTCGTCTTTCAAAATAGTAAATACGCAATTGGTGTAACAATTATTAACGTTAAAATAACACGTTGAACCCAAATAACGATTAACTTTGGAATAGAGATTGGAATTTCTGTCGCTACTATACATGGCACAACTGCCGAGAAAAAGATGATGGACGAGATAGAAACAACTGCAATTACGAATTTCACAATCATCCCTGATTTCACTACCAGTAATGCTGGTAAGAACATTTCAGCAATTCCTAGTGCACTTGCTTTAGCAACTAGCATCGGTTCCGGAAGTTGCAAAATGTAGGTAAACGGATAGAAAATGTAACCGATCCAGTCAAATATCGGCGTGAATTCCGCTAACACTAAACCAAGTAATCCAATTGATAAAATTGATGGTAAAATCGCCATAGCCATTAATAAACCGTCTCGCAAGTTCTCCCATACGTTCGCAAGTAAACTAGGTGCTTGTTTAACCGTTTCCTGCGCTTCATTCCAAGCGGCTGTCAAACGACTTCCTTCAGGTTGCAACTCTGGTTGAGGCACACTGCCTTCGTAATAATCGTCTTTAATACGATTCAGCGGCCAGATGTGAGCCGTAATTGCCGTTACGATGAACGTTACGATTAGTGTTACCCAAAAGTACAAATTCCACATGTCCATTAAGCCAATTGTTTTCGCTACGATGACCATAAACGTAGCAGATACAGTTGAGAAGCCCGTTGCAATAATTGCCGCTTCTCGTGCTGTGTATTTCCCTTCTTTATAAACCCTATTCGTAATTAACAATCCTAGTGAATAAGAACCTACGAAAGAAGCTACTGCGTCAATTGCAGATCGACCTGGTGTTCGCCAAATTGGTCGCATAATCGGTTGCATGAGAACCCCAATAAATTCAAGTAATCCATAACTTACTAATAAAGCTAAAAATACGGCTCCGATTGGAACTAGTAAACCTACGGAAATCACTAATTTATCGAACAAGAATGGTCCCATATCAGGGGCAAATAACCACGCTGGGCCAAATCCGAAAACTATCATAACACCGACAACAAGGCCAATGATTTTAAAGAATGAAAACACCATGTCTACGGTTGATTTTTTCCAAGTCCCCGATATAAACGGGTATACTGCACCTGCTAAAATAATTATCAACGAGTAATATGGCAACACCCCTGTTGCATTTGCTTGGATCCATGACACGATGTGATCAAGCATAATCGAATTTTTCTCACCAATTGTTACTGGAACAAAAAACATAAACGCACCAATAAAACTGTAAACGAAAAACTTCCACATTCCCGTATTTGAACGTAAATTTGAACTTACTCCCACTTGTTGCATATTAAATCCCCCTTTGTGATATAACTCTCCCCGTGATAAATTCCAACCATGCATAAACTCCTGTTTTGACTGTGGCGCTTGTCGGTACATCGCGCGTTGGATCAAGACAGACAAAATCGATGTGTCGGACCGCATCATGTTGGCCGATACGCAGTAAACTCATGAACAGTTCTTCTGCGATCATGCCCCCTGGTGTAGATGCTGGAACCCCTGGTGCGACTGCGATATCGAGCACATCCATATCGATGGTTACATAGACGCGGTCTACTCGTTTCGCTAATTCTTCTAACTGTTGTTCGACGCACTGAGCCACCCCTAGCTCACGCGCTTTTCGTAAAGTTACCATGCGAATGCCGTGTTCTTTCGCATAAGCGACTAATGGTGCTGCATTGAAATAACCGTGCAGACCAATATTTACAACATCATCTCCACAAACAATCCCACCGTCAATCAATTGACGAATAGGCGTTCCGTTCGCGGGTCCTAGTTCAACTGAATCTCGTACATCTAGATGAGTGTCAAGTTGCAAAATGCCGATTCGCTCGTTTGGAAATGCACGTTTTACACCTCTTACTGCACAAGCGGTGACCGAATGATCTCCACCGATTAAACACGTTGTCGCACTGTTAAATGTGCTAACCAGTTCAAGAGTGGTTTCCTCAATTCGTTTATGAGACAACAAAATGTCTGTTGTGTGCATAACTACATCTCCTGCATCACGCACAGCATACGATGATAAATCCAAGTCCTCGTCTAAGTTATATGTAGAGAACCCTTTCCACATTTTGCGGAATTCCATTGGATATAAGGAAGCCCCTGACACGCTAATCGACGACCGCGAAAGAGGCGCGCCATATAGCACCATATCCACAGAACCTTCACTTAGCGGTTTAACCCATTGATGTACAAAATCGCCGGAAGCTTCACGCCATGACCATTCTGGAGGTTGTAAATGTTTCATTTAACCCACCACCTGGACGCCTTTTTTCCAAACACTGCCGACGTGATTCACGCCGAATAAATATTGTAATTCTTGATAATTAGAAACGTTCCACATCACAACGTCTGCTTGCTTTCCTACTTCCAACGAACCAACTTTCTCTTCCATACCAATCGCACACGCTGCATTCATCGTTGCGGCAACCAGTGCTTCTGCTGGTGTTAAACGCATGGAAATACACGCTAAATTCATCACAAGCGGCATCGAAGTTGTTGGTGACGAACCTGGATTACAGTCGGTCGAAATCGCTACAGCAACTCCAGCATCAATCATTGCTCGACCTTTGGCTGCTTCTTCACGTAAGTACAAAGCTGTCGCAGGCAATAAACAAGCGATGACGCCCGCTTCCGCCATCAACCGCACACCTTCGTCTGAAGCTTTCAATAAATGCTCCGCAGAAATTGCTCCAACTTTCGCTGCTAGTTCAGCACCACCATACGATTCAATTTCATCTGCATGGATTTTCGGAATCAATCCAAGTTTCTTGCCGGCTTCTAAAATTCGTTCTGATTGCTCGGGTGTAAATACGCCGACTTCACAAAATACGTCATTAAAAACAGCGAGGCCTTCTTCCGCTACTTTAGGCAACATGTCATTGACCAACAAATCGATATATTGCTCTTCGCTGCCTTTGTATTCTTGCGGAACCGCATGACCACCCATAAATGTTGGTACTAAATCGATCGGATGGGTTTCATTCAAGCGCTTCATGGCACGAAGTTGTTTCAATTCTGTTTCTAAATCTAAGCCGTAGCCACTTTTCCCTTCAACCGTTGTGACACCGTGTGCTAAAAATGAGTCAAGGCGGCGAGTTGTTTGCGCCACCAATTCATCTTCTGTTGCTTCACGAGTCATACGTGTCGTTGCATGAATTCCGCCACCTGCATTCATAATTTCCATGTAAGTTGAACCTTCAAGACGCATTTCAAATTCTTTTTCACGGCTACCGCCATAAGCTACATGCGTATGTGGATCAACTAGACCAGGCGTCACTAAACGACCAGAAGCATCAACCACATCCGCTTCATGAGCACGTTTGCCATACAAGACTTCAAGTTCTGAAGTTGTGCCGATTGCTAGTATTTCTCCGTTTTCCATCCAAACACTTCCGTCTTGAATAATGCTTAGTTCAGACATTTGTTCTTGACGTCGTGGTCCATTTTCACCGGCTATGGTAACGAGTTGTGCAGCATTCTTTATCCAAACTGGTCTCATTTTTCAGACCCCTTTAACATCGGGATATTAACGCCTTTTTCACGAGCAGTGTCAATCGCTAAATCGTAACCCGCATCAACGTGACGAACGATTCCCATACCTGGATCAGATGTTAAGACGCGTTCAATACGTGCTCCCGCTTCTTTTGTACCGTCAGCTAAAATGACCATTCCCGCATGAATGGAGTAGCCCATACCCACGCCACCACCGTGATGTAGAGAAACCCATGTTGCGCCACCTACTGCATTGATCATGGCATTCAAAATTGGCCAATCCGCTACCGCATCTGAACCATCTTTCATTGATTCTGTTTCACGATTAGGGGAAGCCACTGAGCCTGAATCTAAGTGGTCACGTCCGATGACAATCGGTGCACTTAACTCACCGCTTGCAACCATATCGTTAATGATTTTTCCGAAACGTGCACGTTCGCCATACCCTAACCAACAAATACGTGATGGTAGGCCTTGGAACTGGATTTTATCTTGCGCCATTTTGATCCAGTTACATAAATGCGTGTTGTAACTGAACTCTCGTAAAATCACTTCGTCTGTTTTGCGAATATCTTCTGGATCACCAGACAATGCTACCCAGCGGAACGGTCCTTTACCTTCACAGAATTGTGGACGAATATACGCCGGTACAAATCCTGGGAAGTCGAATGCACGTTCAACACCTTCGTCTTTTGCCACTTGGCGAATGTTATTACCGTAATCAAAAGTAACAGCGCCTTTGTCCATCATCTCGACCATTGCCGATACGTGTTTTGCCATAGATGCTTTTGATAACTTCACATATTCAACCGGATTTTCTTCACGCAGTTTTGCTGCATCTTGTAACGACATCCCTGAAGGAATATAGCCATTTAATGGATCATGTGCTGAAGTTTGGTCCGTTAATACGTCTGGAATAAATCCACGTGCAATCATTTCTGGTAAGACATCAGAGGCATTTCCAAGCAAGCCGATTGATAGGGCTTTGCCTGCCGCTTTTGCTTCTTCAGCTAAGCGAATCGCTTCGTCTAATGAATCAGTTTTAACATCTGTGTAACGCGTTTCAATACGTCGGTCGATACGTGTTTCATCAACTTCAATACCGATACATACACCGCCAACCATTGTTACCGCAAGTGGCTGAGCCCCGCCCATACCGCCAAGTCCGGCAGTTAACGTAATTGTGCCTTTTAAAGACTCTCCGAAATGTTGCTTCGCTAATTCTGCAAATGTTTCATATGTTCCTTGGACAATTCCTTGTGAACCAATATAAATCCAGCTTCCTGCCGTCATTTGTCCGTACATCATCAAACCTTTTTTATCTAACTCGTGGAACGTTTCCCAGTTTGCATATGCAGGAACGAGATTTGAATTAGCGATTAACACGCGTGGTGCATCCAAATGGGTTTTAAAAATCGCAACTGGTTTACCAGATTGAACGAGCAAGGTCTCATCATTTTCAAGTTCTTTTAATGAACGTACGATTGCGTCAAAACTTTCCCAGTTACGTGCGGCTTTGCCGATTCCACCATATACAACTAAATCCTCAGGGCGTTCTGCCACATCTGGATCCAAATTATTCATAAGCATGCGAAGCGCAGCCTCTTGCTGCCACCCTTTTGTATTTAACTCGGTACCTCTATATTGGAATACGCGACCTTCTGTATTTGATTTCATAATTAGATTTCCCCCTTTTTCAATAACTTCATTGTATCTTGAAAGTTCAGATAATTAATTATAATTTAGTGACTTTTTTATAAATAACAGTTAACAATACATTTTATTATTCTTGATTTACGATTTATTGCACGCATTCTATAAAAATTTAAAGATATTCATTTGAATATAAATTTTTCCCAGTACCTTGCATAGAATAATACTGCATGATATATTGTTATCAAAGGTACTGATCATTGAATAGTAGTGAAAGGAGGAATTGAAAGATGAACATCCAATTTAAAAAAGGAGTTCTAAATCTGTGTGTTCTTGTTTTATTAGATAAACAAGATCGATACGGTTATGAGCTTGTACAAAAGATATCGGATCAAATATCGATTTCCGAAGGATCTGTTTATCCCTTATTAAGGCGTTTAACTAAGGAAGGCTACTTCACGACTTATTTACAGGAGTCCACGGAGGGTCCACCTCGGAAATACTATAAACTGACTACTCTCGGAAGAACTTACTTACACGCACAGTTAGATGAGTGGAATAGCTTTACAAACGGCGTCAATACATTAATTGAGGAGAGTGTAAAAAATGACTGAACAACAATTCTTGAATGAACTTGAAATGGCTCTAACTCGACTGCCTTCTGACGAAAGAAACGATATTCTTCAAGATATTAAAGAGTATTTTACAAGCGGACGGGAAGACGGGAAATCTGATGGCGAAATCGCGAGCTCACTTGGATCGCCAAAAGAAATTGCTGAGGAACTTCTTACTAACTATGTACCTGAGAAAGCAGAAATAGATAATAAACTGATAAAAATTACGGATAAAAGCTTTACAAAAGTAGCCATGAAAATTAAATACGGTTCTTTAAATGTTTATCCATCCGAGACTGAGGACACCACAATAGAGCTACTAAATGCACCTGAAAAGTTAGTATTAACAGCAGATGTTATTGGAGATACGTTAACAATTGAACTAAAAGCATCGAAATTTGGCTTCTTGAGCTTTCTTTTTATCTTTAAAGCAGTAAGAGTAAATGTCGCACTTCCTAAAAAACTGTATACAGCCATTTTGATGAAAACAGATAACGGAAGCATATTTGCGGAAAAAGTTCTTGGGAAAACAGTGAAAGCAACTTCCGACAATGGCAGTATAAAACTAAAAGAAATCGCAGCAACTACTCTAGAGGTAGAAACAGATAATGGCAGTATTAACGTCGATAAAGTACAAGTCGACAAACTATCTACTGAGACGGATAACGGCAGAATTGATTTGCGATATGTCGATGCAGATCAAGTTTATACAAAAACAGACAATGGACGAATTACGATGGAATTTGTGACCGGAAAAATTGTTGGAAAAACAGACAATGGACGAATATCACTTCTAACAACTAATCTCGACCGTATGATTGATTTAGAAACTGACAATGGAAGTATTTCGATTGAAACTGAAA
The DNA here is from genome assembly GCF_056400705.1 of Paenisporosarcina sp. P5_A11. Classification (NCBI taxonomy): domain Bacteria; kingdom Bacillati; phylum Bacillota; class Bacilli; order Caryophanales; family Caryophanaceae; genus Paenisporosarcina; species Paenisporosarcina sp. P5_A11. Next base: position 38,165 of record NZ_JBFUKT010000003.1, on the reverse strand, counting down.
ATGATCCTACTGATGTAACCATCCGTGCAAAAGTGGACCATGGAAAAATTGATGTATTTGGGGAGAGGAATACCCGCACGACTTTCGGAAGTGGAACCAACACGATTCAGCTGTCTACAGACAACGGGAAAATAACTGTAGAAAAGAAAAGCGCTAGTGTGTTTAGTTAATAACGAAAATATTTTTATCCTAACTCAATTAGATAATAATTAATTACAAAAGCCTAACCGTTAATTAAACATACAAAAAGAGTCCAAATTCGCAACTGAATTGGACTCTTTTAAATTTCGATATAGTGGCAACCACCACAATCTTCTTTACAGTTAATGGGCGAGAATAAAGCACCTACTGAAGTCTCTGATGATTTGAATAATAAGAGATCTATTAATCTTTTCTAATTCTTTACCACATCGGTTCGTTCGTATTAGACAATTCAATCGAGTAAAGAATGGTAAATGTAAAGGCTAGAATCATCGGAAGTAAACTAATTAAAACTACTCCAAAGTCTTGCTCAAATAGTATACCGACAAAAACTCCAAGCATTACTGTAACTAGAGTCATAATACTAATCTTGGTTCTTGATTTTTTAGATATATATTGTTCTTCTCCGCAATTAGGACATTTCTTTCCATTGGATTGAAGGCCAATTTTAAAAGTATCTATAAAACTCCATTTATGATTACAGGCTTGACAGCTCGGCACTATTTTATCCTCTATTCTAATTATGAATATTTCGTTACCATAAGTTACTCTATTGTATCCCTTTTCCAATTAAAAACCAATTATTCGTCGCTATGAGGGCTTTTTTGCTTCATCAAAATTACTAAACGGTCTTTAATAAAATTCATTTTCAAGGATCGAGAACATATAATGGTCCTCCCATATTCCGTTGATTTTAAGATAGTCTCTTAGTAGCCCTTCTTTAACAAATCCTGATTTTTCTAATACTCGCGCTGACCCTATATTTCTAGGCATGACTCCCGCTTCAACTCTATGAAATCCTAATTTCTTAAACGCAATCTCAAGTATTAATCTGACTGCCTCAGTAGCATAACCTTTCCCATGATGCCCCTTATCTAATGAATATCCCAATACACATTTTTCGGATGCACCAAATTTATAAAGAGCAATCATGCCAATAAGCTTATTATTGCTGCTTTCAAATATACCAAAGTCATAACGACTCCCTAGTTTCTTTGCCTGCTTCCAGCCTTCGATTAATTTCAAATGGGCATCTAGTATATAAAACGAATCATCGTTTGATACAGGTGTAATCGCTTCGAATATTGTTCGATTTGCTAGATTTAATTCTAATAATGACTCGGCATCATCAGTTACGAATTCTCTTATGTATATGTTATTTTTTTGTCCCACTTGATAACTCTCCCATCTATTGTCTTTAGCGTACACTCGCAATTCTTCAGCGGTGTATATAAACATTTGTTCCTATTGGTACCAAGAATGAGAGTTCAGTCACGTCGTCGTTAAACATTCTTATACATCCGTGCGAAACCACTTTACCTATTGATGAAGGATTGTTTGTTCCATGAATTCCATAATGTGGCCTAGACAAACCCATCCATAAAACTCCAAAAGGTTCTCCCGGGTTATATTCTTTATTAATAATGATGTAATTACCAGTTGGCGTAGGTGTTAACATTTTACCGACTGCAATTGGATACGTTTTTAATAATACACTTGCATTATAAAGCTTAAGCTGCCGTTTACCAACTGAAACATCAATCCAAATAGTCACCATATCATCTCCCGAAAAATGCCTTACCTTAGATATATGGAAAGATACTCGTACGTGACATTAATGACGTTCATGGTCAATCAAACCTATAAGTAGACGGAGTTTGACCTGTTGCAGCTTTAAACTTTGCGTTGAAATACGTTTGGTGTGTGTAGCCTGCTAATCTCGCTACTTCTTCAAGTGGTGCCTTCGTTTCTTTTAATAAACGCTTGGCTTCTCTTATTCGAATTTCTTGAAGCGTGTCTCGAAATTTATTTCCTGTACTTTGAGAAAACTTTCTGCTCAACGTACTTTTATTTATATGGAGTGCCTCCGCACACGTTGCTAAGTTCCAATTAGAATCCCAATAATTTGATTCCATCATCGCGCGCACTTTTTCAGAAAAATTGGCGTTTCCTTCTTCATGGAAACTTGTTTCATTCATTAACTTTGAAGTGAAATCGCCCAGCTTTTGAATAATGTGATACATAACAGGCTCTTGAATGATGTCTTGAAATAAACGATGGTAGTGTTTTTCGATTGGTCCATTGCTAATCGACTTTGCGGTCATATATCTTCTCATTTGTGCCAAGACACTGGTTAGACGGATACGTACCATTTCTGGGTCTGGATACGGTGCTTCAAGTGTCAGGAAGTCTTGCTCTAACCATTCCCGAATCGGCTTTAAGTCTTGCTTTTCTAACATTTCAATCCATGTTCGTTGTTCCAAAGGGGACAAAAATGGATCAAGGTCTCTCCATGTTAAGTCGGTCAACTCTACTGACAAAATATCGTATCCGTCATAAAAAATACGTTCTTGAAAACGACGCATTTTTTGGTATAAGTCACGCATACTCTTACCTTCTGTAGATTCGTACAGATAAATAGATAGTAACTCTTCAGACTGACTTTTCCATGAAGCAAAAAAGGAGCGATAACCTTCTTGAAGTTCTTCATGTTCCACCAATCGATGGATAACGAGAACAAAATCCGAGAACGGAAAAACGTGAAATGTTGTAGGAAACGAAAACTCTTCTAGTGCTCTTACTAATTGCGATCCAACTTCAACATTTGAAGGTACGATCGCACTCATTAACACGGGAGTGTTGGGGTATGTTTCAGCTAATAATAAATCCTCATAGGTCAGCATAGACTCTTGAGCGGATTTGAGCTGAGGAGACCCCTCCTTGTCATTGCGCAAACGAAAACGGGCTTGCTGTACATGCTTAATCAAGTGTTCTGGTTGAAAAGGTCGGAACAACAAGTCTTCTGCTTTATGTTTTAGTGCTCGATAGGCCGTTTGGAACGTTCGTTCAGAAGAAATACCAAGCCATTGCATCTGTAGTGGCAAGAAAGACGAGTCTTGTGACGCCCATAAATCAAGATCCACAATTAAGAAATCAACTGCGCATTCTTTCACTTGTTTGGAGAATTGTTCCACGTCGTCCACAACATCCACTTTAATATCTCGAAGTTGTGAAGTAATAATCCACTTTAACCCTTGTCCTTCAAGCGGGTCCTTTGTGAGAATCAGGATATTCATCAAATTCATTTGTCTGTCTCCTTCAACTCAAAGATTTCATCGATGGATACTTGAAAATATTTCACTAGCTTTAATGCTAATTCCAAACTCGGATTGTATTTGTTATTTTCAATAGCTGTAATAGTTTGACGTGTAATTTGCAAGTCCAATGCCATCTGAACTTGCGTAATGCCATGAGCTGTTCGTATGTCTTTTATTCGATTTAATACTGGCAAATTTCACGCCTCCTTATGTAAAGAGTTCTTTACATAAATAATAAATAAAAAACCGATGAATGTAAAGGGTTCTTTACATTCATCGGGTTAAGCTGAACACAAAAAGCAACTTCATTTTCGAAGTTGCTTTCGGACTTATTATTCTGGAGCTACTCCACCATAAGACGCCCATTCTTCACGCGATGGACCGTATACGCCGATTAAAGCAAGACCTGCTTGACGCATCAAAATGGTTAACTGACCACGATGATGGATTTGGTGTTTGACTAATACATTGAGAGTTGTAGCACTCGACCATGTTTCGCCATACATATCGTGTTCTTCAGAAAGATTAGCATCTGTCCATTGTGTACGAATTGCTTCCGTCAAATCCTTACTCGTCTGGAGGTATCTTTGAGCAATTTCATGTGCAGTCACTGGTACTGCTGCATCGTATTGAGGAGCATCAAATTCGAGACCGACTCGTGACATCATTTCATGTACAGTGACGACGATATGCCATGCTAAGAAACCTAACGAGCGTTCTCCTTCTTTGACTTGTGTCGATAACGAATCATCGTTTAATAAGTCTAATATTTTTTGAGTTGAGTCACTTTCGTACGTCCATTCCGCTAAAAATTCATCAATTGTATGGTACATAAGTTGCCTCCTCCAGATTCTACATTCTCCTCAATACCTTTCGAGAGAAGTTGGAGAATCCCTGCATTACTCTTCAATTAATTATTTTCTTTGATGTCAATTTCCTTTATCAACAACAAGATAAGAGTTAAAAAAAATATTTTTGGGAAATTAATGAAATGTTGGAACTTTCCGAAGGGTTAAACAGTCTAATCAATAAGTCAAGAATTCGGGAATGGATTGGGGTGAGTGGTGATATGAAAAAGTGGATGCTGCTAATTGTTATTATACTTATTGTTTCCATTAGTGCTGCTCTTTCAACGAAATTCCATTACCCAGAACTTCCATTTGAAAATAAAACGAAGTACGAAGTGGCGAATCTAGGTTCAACCTCTAACTTACCCCTTTCGAAAGTAACGCAACAAGACGGCTATTTATGGTTTGTAACAGATGACTCGAAAGATCTGGCGGAACAATCCTTGAAAAAACGGATGACTCAAAACGGCTGGGAATTTGTTGAGCAACAAGAATTAAATTATTTCTTCAAAAAAGATGACGAAAAAATAGTCATCAAATGTCAACAATGGACCAACAACTATCTGTTGTTTCAATTGCCAATGGGGTTGTAAACATTCTCACCTAGGCTTCTCTCTCTTACTTATACAAAACGAAAGCCCTTCGGCATGATATCCGAAGGGCTTTCTGTGTGATTATTTTTTCTTTTTCATTCCGAATGGCCACCATACACCGCGGTCAAACGATACCGTGATTGCTGGAATTAGTAACGGCAAGACAATTAAGCCATAAAGCAGTAATCCTATGACTACGATGGAAGCAATTTGCATTAAACTCAATACGCCTGAAGGCATCATCGCTCCAAATGTTCCTGCTAAAATAATAGCAGCTGTGATGATGACGGTTCCCATTTTCGTCATCGATACACGCATCGCTTCTCTAACAGTTATGCCGCTTTCGGCTTCTTCACGGAAACGATCGAGCAAGAATATGGAATAATCGACACCGAGTGCGACTAACATAACAAAGCCGAAAAATGGTACTGCCCAGCTAATACCGTCAAAGCCTAATATATTCTCGAAAATCAACTCTGCAATTGCGATTGACGTAAAGTACGTTAACAACAATGAGCCAATCATGAATAATGGCATAATCACCGAACGGAACATTATAGCTAACACCACAAACAAGCTGATCAACATGATGATGACAGTGTTTGAGAAATCGCTTGATGAGATGTCCGCTAAATCACTATTAATACTGGAAATTCCGCCAAATGCGATATCGGTATCTTCAAATGGAGTACCTTTCACTTCAGATGCGACCGCTTCTTTCAATCGGTGCACAGTATCGATTGCTCCTGGTGAATAAGGGTCATCGGAAAGAACGACTTCCATTTTAATCCCGTTGCCTTCTGCGAATGTATAGCGCTCTAAGACTGGAGCGAAATCTTCGTTTTCAAGCGTACCTGCGGGAATAAACATTCCTGTATCACGCACACTGTCACTCTTACTCATTGTATTCATCATGTTGCTGGCTTCAGCCAAGCCATCTGTAATTTCCGTAAGTCCTTCGTTTGATGCAGCAATACCTTCCGTCAACTGAGACAATCCTTCTCCATCTCCACCCGCACTTTCAAGTCCTTGTTGGATTTGACCAAGTTGTCCGCTGATCGCTGTCAAAGCACCTATCGTTTGTTGGACGTTGCCAGTCTGTTGCAAACCTTGTGTCGTCTGCGTTAATTGTTCATTTAACTGACCGATACCTGCCGCGACTTCACCGAGTCCGCCACTTTCGTTTCCTCCAGCTAACCCGCTTTGAATTTGATTAAGACCTTCACCGATTTCACTTAATCCTTCGCGAGCATCAGTTAATCCGTCTGCTAATAATCCAAGTTGTCGATCAACATACAAATCCTCAATAACTTCACCAGTTGGACGCGTAATGGTACGAATTTTTTCAACGCCTTCTATTTGTTCAAAACGCTGACTTAAACGCTCTACGTATGGAATCATTTCTTCGTTTGCAAGCTTTTCATCTGCCTTAATGATGACTTGGACAGGCAAGGAATCTCCTTTTCCAAAACCATTTTCAATCGCACGTAATCCTTTGACTGATTCATAGTCATCGCCGATTTCATCGACCGTGTTAAACGACAATGAATTGTCGTAAGTCAGCAATAACGGAACCGTTAAAATGGCCACTACAAGTATAGAGACTACGGGGCGATTGATCGATAACTTGCTCATCCGTCCCCATAGTTTGCTGTCTTTATGCGATGCCGATTTTTTAGACGGCCAAAATAGTTTTTCTTTCAATACCAGCATCAACACTGGTACGACGGTAAATAAGACGAGTAATAAGACGGCAATTCCGACCGCTACTGCTACAGCAGATTTAAATATCGGGAAATCTGCAAAACCGATTGCAAAGAATCCAATAAAGACAGCAATACCACTAATGAGCAAAGTCCGTCCTGCAGTTTTGTAGGTATTTACAATTGCTTGTTTAACTTCATGTCCGGCTGATAATTCTTCTTTGTAACGACTCAACAGTAAAATACAGTAATCCGTTCCAATACCAAATAAAATAGCTACTAAGAAAATTTGTGTGTAGTTCGAAACTGGAAAGCCAAACCAATCTATGAAAAATGCCACTAACGACTGACTCAGCAGATAAGTAATCCCAACCGCTACTAATGGAACGAATGGTGTAACAATAGAACGGAATACCGCAAGTAATAAACCGAAAATCAATACGACGGTAATGATTTCAGTACGTTTTAAGCCTTCTTGAGAACTTTTATTTACATCACTATTTATGATAGATAATCCTGTTACATAAGCCGTCATGTCTGACGGAATAACAGTTGCGCGTATATCTTCTGCAATTTGATTTACTTCTTCATCTGTACCATCGACTGTAATGGGAATGAGCACGGTCTTTTTATTTTCAGAAATGAGCTGACTTTCTAGCTCATCACTTTCTACGGGGTTCAATACACTTGTCACCGTGTCCCCAAGAGATATGATATCGTCCACCATTGTGCTCAATTGGTTTCGGACATCATCTGTTAATGCTTGATCCAGTTCCACTACGACGGAAATCGTCTGGTCACTCTCCCCTGCATCCTCAAGCATTTGGGCTGCTTGTTGTGAAGAAGCATCTTTAGACAATTGGAATGATCCCGCTTTTTCAGCTTGTTCCGTTAAATTCGGGGCGATTAGGAACAATACAATCGTAATTGCTAGTAAACCAATGGTAATCGGCCATTTCCATCGTAATATCGCAGTCATCTGTTAGACTCCATTCATTTTCAAAATTTTTCTTAACTTGCGAAACGTCACTAAAAACTGATCTATTTCCTGATCATTTACTTGATTAGACATTAATTTCCCAATATATTCGTGTAAAACTTCGTCTGAACGTTTGATTACTATTTCGCCCTGCTGAGTTAACACGAGAATTTTTTCACGTTTATCACCTGAAGGTTTAGTGTCTACTAACTCTTTTTCCTTTAGTTTCTTTAGACGGTTTGAAATGGCACTCTTATGTACGCCTTGCAAAATAGCGAGTCTACCTGATGTAATTTCGCCTTCTTTGTGAATCAGTTTCAACACTTGAATTTGTTCAGGTGAATATTCTTTCCAAAGTGGATCGTCGACACTTTTAATCACCCGTTCCGTTCCGTAAATTAAGACTTCTTCAAATAGTGAAACTGCTTCTTGTATTCTCTTATCCAAACTAGTTTACCCCCTAAACCGATATTTTTTAGTTTAGAGGGTAAACCACCCAAAGTCAAACGAGGGTGTGCAGATTAAAAAAATCCCCTCAACAATGTTGAGGGGACTGATATTAGCTATGAATCATAACTCGTTGACCATCACTTACATTCACTCGGTTACGCCCGAGATCTTTTGCTTCTAGCAATAGTTGATCTGCGTAAATATACGCTCGCTCCATTGGCAATTCTTCCGTCATTTTATCGAAATACAAGCCAAATGACGCTGTATATGGGATGACTGCTTCTGAGCCTTTGTATTCGACATGGACTGGATGAGCACTTACATGACTTCTGACAGATTCAACAATTTCCAGACACTCTTCGTAACTACGACTTCGCAAGAACAACGTGAATTCTTCTCCACCACTTCGAAACACGCAATCTTCCTTACTAGTATGGGATTTTAAGACTCCAGCAAAATGTTGGATAACATGATCTCCGATTGCATGATTGTATGAATCATTGATATGTTTGAACTTATCAATATCTGCAACCACAATGGCAAGTACTTCATTCGTGCCATTAATTTCAACCATCTGTTTATCCATCATCGCCCGGTTAGATAACCCTGTCATGAAATCGGTATAAGCCATTTCACGGAAGCGGTCTCGCTCTATCTCATTTTGAATCGTTTCATGTTTAGAAAGGAAGGACTTGCTTACGATATAATTCATTATGAAGAAAACAATCAACATGTCCCAGTGGTTTTCCATGACGAAATAAAATAGAAGTCCATTTGTAATGGCAACTTTTCCAGTATCTAATATGCTCCTGTTTTTAAAAAACCGCACGACTTCTGACCAAGTACGGATATTTCCACTTAAATAAAAAGCGCAAACAAGAAGAGCATCGGATTGCCAACTAATAATCACAGAACACACAAAGAAGAGTAGAAAGAAGCCAAATGGAATTGTTTCTACATATGGATATAATGCAAAGAAGAAGAGGTACCCGACAGTGTGATATAACGTGAAAGAACCGATGTTATATAACGTATCCGTAAATTCATTCTCATCTGCAGTTTTTGCATATTTCCGTTGAAAAAAAATAATGAACCGATGTACTATTTCATAAAATAACAGCCCTAATGGACCAGCAAATAGAGACATAGATTGAGTATAGGAAACCCCATAGTCATAACTTCCAGTTCCATTGCCATGTTTGATTCTAAGATTGGAATAGATAACAGAAAAAACGAGGTAAATGGCACTCACGATTAGATATTTTGTCAAATCTACTTCTAAAGGTACAAATAATAAGCCCACAATTAAGCTGCTTACAAACAAACTGATATCAAAAATTTTATATTTTTGCATTTCTTGCACCTTCTTAACTATTATATCCAAATTATAGCACATTATTATTTAAATGAATGCAAGATTCTGAATACTTTTTTACTTTTTATAAGTATAAAGACTTAAATATTATACTATTTTAGTTTGTAATCTATGTATTATGACCTTGAAATAACGATATTCTTCTGCTAATTAATTGACAATCTCCTTGAATGAGACAATCAATAAGCGTATTTTTGCATCTTAATTAGTGAAGTAGTTAATATAAGACTATTCACGCCATAATAGATGTTTTATATCATCTATATTTTGAACTTCATTTGTGAACCAAACCATATTCCCTGCAAATCTCTTTGAACAAACAAATTCAATACGTAACATCCGATTGCCTTGAATACATCTTATAATTCCATTGAACGTCATGATATTGTTCTCTTGATACCCCTTAGTGTAAGGTACTAGCTCGTAACTGTAGTCGGTCGCTAACGAATCGAAATGTTTTTTAGAAACCACTTCTTTAATTTGTAAAAACGTAAATTGATCTAATTCCCAACGTATAATTGAAAGTCCCTCTGGAAGTTGAATTTCTAGTTTTACATACCTTCCTTTTGCATCTTTTGAAACTTCTATTATTCTAAAGTTCGGGAAATTAATAACCATAGCACCGCCCTTAATGACATTATCGATTTTATAAACATTGTCTAGATTAAACAGTTTCGACTACCTTAGGACTGCCTGATTTTCTTATAAAAAACAAGAGTTGTATCGTCATTTAATTGCTTTATTACACCCGTCTTTATGCCAGTCAGCATGCCAATTACCTTATTTACTGAGCAATTCAATAAACTCATGTAACTTATCCAGCACTGGATTACATATATTACCTTACTTTGACGTCAAGACTCCAATTCCAACCTACTTCCAAGTTTCATTCAGTTTGTCTGAATAGAAATTGAGTGCTTTCTTATAACTCAAAATCTCATTATCTGAAGATGTATCGATTAAACATGTAAGTAGCAACTCCATCGCACGATCATGTTCTTTCAAATTATAAAGAGTCAAAGAATAAAACACTTGGATTGCTTTATTGTTTGGAAATAGGTCCACACCTTTTAGTAATACTTGTTTAGATTTCTCATACTCACCTAATGTTCTATAAGTACTCCCCAATCCTACTATGGCTCCCTCAAGATCTTTTCCAGATAGGCCAAAATTGATGGCATTTTCATAAAAGGGAACGGCTTCGGACTCGTCTCCTAAAATATCAAAACTCCATGCACATTGGTAGTTAATAAAGGCATCCTTAGGGGAATTTTCCACCAATTTCACAAGTAATTCATTTGACTCCTTTTTCCGACCTGCATTTCGTAAATTAATTGCTAAATCCACTTTTTTTTGCATCATTTCTACATCTCCTTCGGCAGTGTTTATTAAATACGAATACTTACTCACTATTTTGAAGTTAAATTTATTTGAATCATTTCTTCTACATAACTTAATAGAGTAGGATATGAAGATTTACCTTTTAACAATTGAGCTACTTCAAACAATGGCAAAATGACGGTATCCTTCTTAATCGAATACAAGAGATTTTGTTTTTTCATACTACTATCGGAGTCATCAAGTTTTGAAGAATGAAGGTAAATCGTTTTAAATTCATACCAGTGAAAATCCTGTTTGATATGATTTTTTATAACTTCTTTACCTATTCGTTTCTTTTACACAAAACACCTTTTTTGAAGGGCACGACAAGTACAGAACACCCTCTCGCGATGGGGCTTTGGGAAACGAAAAACATTGATGCACAATTTCAGCTGTGCTCATCATGGATTCATATGAGCTATCAAAAGAACAAATCGAAAATATGGTAGATGAGATTTCTTACACCAAACTAGTATTGCATAACATATATTGCTAACAAGGCACTAAAAAGTCCTGAAAAGGGCTTTTTTTGATGGAAAAATTTTTAAAATACCCGTGTTTTAACTTTGTCTTAACTACCAACCAATTACTTATTTATAGATTGAAATCTAGTTTTGAGTTTTGTATGGAAACTATTTTTCACGACAAGCCCAAGATTATCTTTTCAAATCTCATACTCTATTAAAAAGGAGGTGAAAATAGATGTCTAATAAAAATAATTTCTCCCAACATTCATGCAGCAAATGTCCAGATAGACCTGAAAATGATCGCTCTAAAACATTGACTTTCGAAAATTGTGTCCCTTTCGCTGGTCAGTCTAACACAGATGCCAACATTATTTTTGATGTAGAACCAAATTCAATACCAGTTGTTTTAGCTGGTACCATTGAAAACTTTAGTGATGATGGAATCAACGTCATATTTGAAAGAAGTTCTGGAAACATTACGCGAACAATTTTAGCTAATTCTTCTTTATCGTTTGTGTATGACGATGTAACACGCGTTTCAGTTTTTGGTTTTGGTCAAGTGTACACTGGATCTTTCAAGTTCCAAGCAACGTATACGTTTGAAATCGAATAATTTCTCTTGAAAAAAAGGCACGTCTTTGTATTTTTGCGTGCCTTTTTTCAATTCATTTACTCATAGTTAATCGTTCCATTCAATTCTTTCATTCATTATATTAGAAAGCTTATTGGTAGCAGAATCAGTTTAATCAGGAGTAAAGGAACTACTTCTAAATACCCTCTAATAGTAACTTCGCTATAGTAGAGATAATATTTTCATTGCCAAACATAACATTACTTAAATGTTTAAGAACCGAATCTTATGTATTAGTAGTAGAATCAAAGAAAAAGCAGCCATATTTAGCTGCTTTTTTGTGTTTATTTATTTTTCCGGTTCATGTCGGGAACTACCACTTAATTTCATAGAAAATCCTTTGAATAATCCCCCTTTTAATCGGGAATAATTTAATTATCTTGTAAGGAAGAGGTATAGTGATGAAAAAAACTGATATTCATTTAAAGAATTTAGTTAAAATGAATGAAAATATACCATCACTTCTCGAGGACAAAACAAGAATCCTTAAGGAAATTTATCAGAATTGTGACGATGTTATATTCCACCCAATTTCTTCAAACAACACTTCCCTGTTGCTTCTTTATATAAGTGGGCTAGCAGATGATACAAAGATTGATGAAAATATTATCAAACCTCTACTAAAAACAGAACTCTTACATCTTGAATTGGACGTTATCCTAACTCACGTAACAAATGTTTCAAATACAAAGATTCTGAAAAGCACCCTAGAAATTATAGATGAACTTTCAGATGGCAATGCTGTTTTATTTAACGACACAGAGAATACAGCTATATCTTATAGAATTTCAAAATATGAAAAAAGATCTATTGAAGAACCGCAAGCTGAATCAGTTGTGATCGGTTCCCGAGAAGGATTTATTGAATCGATTGGAACTAATCTGTCTATGGTTAGAAGAAAAATTAAGACACCTTCTTTAAAAATGATGCAATCTGAATCCGGTACATATTCTCATACTTCCATCTTCATTTCTTATATTGAAGGTATTGCTAAACCGGAAATCGTTGAAGAAGTGAAAAAGAGATTAAAAACGATTGATGTTGATGCCATTTTATCCAATGCAGCTATAGAAGAAGCGATTGAAGATACTTGGTATTCTCCTTTTCCGCAAGTCCAATCGACAGAAAGACCAGAAGTAGTTGCTGCAGGTCTATTAGAAGGCCGAGTAGCTATTTTTATAGATGGCACACCATTTGTGTTAATTGTCCCTGTTACCATTTTCACTCTCATGCAATCGCCTGAAGATTACAATGAACGATTCATTAACGGTACTCTTGTTCGATGGATTAGATACGTTTTTATTATCGTCGCGTTACTAGCTCCCTCTGCTTATGTTGCAATTTTAACCTTTCATCAAGAAATGATCCCTACCACACTGCTTCTCAGAATAGCGCAAAGTAGAGAAGAAATTCCTTTTCCTGCATTCTTAGAGGCCTTATTAATGCAAGTTATTTTTGAAGTACTCCGAGAGGCCGGCATTCGATTGCCTAAACAAATGGGTTCCACCGTAAGTATTGTTGGAACACTTGTTATCGGACAAGCTGCAATACAAGCAGGACTCGTATCAGCACCAATGGTTATGATTGTAGCCATTACTGGCATTTCTTCCTTTGTATTGCCACAGTACTCAATAAGTGTGGCCCTTAGATGGATTCCTTTTCCCATCATGTTTCTCTCAGCAGTTCTCGGATTAGTGGGAATGATGCTAGGTGTCATTTTGTTAGTTAGTCATCTTTGTATTTTGCGTTCATTTGGCGTCCCTTATATGGCTCCTCTCGCTCCAAATGACCCTTCATTATTGAGAGATGTATTCATACGAGTTCCACTTAAATTTATGAAAAAAAGACCCAGTCTATATTCGTCATATAATCTGAAACGAAGAAAAGAAGGATAATCCATGGAACATTTAATCAGTACATCAAAACTAAAAGTTCTGTTTCCGGTCATCTTTTCAGTGATATTTTTGGCGGGTTGTTGGGACGTAAAAGAAGTGAATGATCTTGCGATAGTCATTGCTACCGGTATTGATCAGATCGAAGACAACCAAATAGAAGTTACTTTTTTACTCTATGTGCCTAACCCATCCGGAGGTTCAAGTGGTGAGCAAACTGGATCAAGCCAAAATACCTATACTATTTCTACGACAGGTGACACATTTTCAGATGCCATTACCGAGCTTGAAACAAAGGTTCCAAGAAGAATATTCTGGGGACATTCAAATATGTTCGTTTTCAGCAGTGAGCTTGCTAAAAACGGATTAGTTGAACAGACTGACTTTATCGTTCGAACAGTTGAACCTAGGGGACAAGCACAAATTTATATAAGTGAGGATCAAGCCAAACCATTACTTGAAAAGTTCATCAAGTTAAATATTGCTGAATTATTTAGCAAACTCCCTAAAGATAAATATTTAAAGTCTGTTACTTTGAAAGAATTGGCAGGAATGCTCGTGAATCACTCTCAGGCAGGAGTAATCCCTGTCAGTTACACAAATGAAATTAATACCGCAACAGAGAAAATAGAGGCGTTTGCAGTGAATGGTTCTGCTATTATCCATCATGGGAAATTGGTGAAGATCCTCACTGGTGATATGGATGTAGGCAGCCATTGGATTGTCTTCCCTAAGACAGATGTACCCATCTCTTTATCGCCTGAAGGAACCAAGGGTAAAATGTCCGCAGTTTCTATTAGGAAATCATATAAATACCTTCCTAAAATTAAAGACGGGAATTGGACAATGGAGATTAAGGTGAAAGCGGACTTAGAAATTCTTCAAAATACAACAAACCTGGATATCTTTAAACAGCCAGTAATTGACCGGCTAGAAAAAGAGTTTAACGAAAAAATAAAAGCAGATATCAACGTCTTTTTGGACCAAGTTCATACAAATTTGAACGCTGATGTGTTTCAGTTTTATGAAGCATTCCACCGCAAATACCCAGAAGAATCAACAAAAGAAAAACAAAATTGGGACCAGAAATTCAGAAATATTGAAGTGACCGTAAAAGTTGATACCAATATAAATAACACTGGAGTTACAAATCTTCATATCGATAAACGATAAAAAGTAGGTGACTTTCATATGAATAATCATGCATTGACACACAAACAATTATTTTGGCTGTTTTTAAGCATGCAGGTAATTATGAACATGTTGCTTACACCATCCGCCGCAATTAATGTTGCAAAACAAGATGCATGGATATCGGCGATTTTGGCGACTTTGATTTCACTCCTCTCCATGTGGGCAGCAATTAGAGTCTGCTCTACTTATCCGAACATTGATTTTCATATCATCATCGAAAAAATTCTAGGCAAATGGATTGGTCGTTTTTTTTCTATCGTATTATTAATTTCATTTACGATTGTCTTAGCTGCCATCCTCAGACAATATGCAGAATTTATTTCTGGCTCAATTTTGCCTAAAACTCCGGTTAGCGTCATTATTTTATTCATCCTTGCCATAGCAATTTATCCTACTTTTCATGGCATTGGTGTTGTTGGGCGTCTAGCAGAGATATTCGGACCACTTCTTATATTAGGTATCATCGTTCCATCTTTATTAGGTATCGGCAACCTAAACCTACATTACCTACTGCCTCTATTTTATGATAGCGGGATCTTAAACATTGTTAGTGGCTCATTCTCTCCAGCCGGATTCCTGACAGATTGTGTCTTGGTTGTGTGGATATATAATTTGAGTGAAGATCATATTAAGAAGAAAAAATATCTAATGATGAGCATTTTAATCAGCGGTGTTCTCTATCTTTTTACAGTCATTTTTATTATTGCGACCTTTGGAGTTACTATCGCCTCTTCCCAGCTTTATCCCTTCTTAATGTTAGAGCGTTATATTTCCATACTTGGCATTATCCAAAACTTAGATTCCATTGTGATCACCGTATGGATTTTGAGCATTTTCCTTAAAATTTGTTTGTATTTATTTGTGACGAGCTATGGATTTTCTAGGTATACACAAAAAAAGAGTCGCCGAAGATTTATATTTTACATTGCCAGTATTGTCTATATTCTCTCTCTAATACCGAGAAATGTTGTCGAAGTCTCCATCCTGTTTCCTGCAAAAGTGGGTATGCCTTATTTGCTTCCACTTTGGGCTGGTCTTCCTTTGCTGCTAGTCATTGTTAGTTATTTGAAAGGTAAAATAAATAATCATTCAATTAAGTAGCTATTTGGGCAAATTTATAAAAACCCAGTCAATAGAAAAAGCAGCCATATTCATTAGCTGCTTTTTTGCGTTTATTTATTTTTTCGGTTCATGTCCCAATCGTCTCTTAATAATCCAGAACACAATAAATCCGATAGCGCCTAAAAGGAGGAGCACTGGCAAGTTACCAATGAAAAACACAATTAGTGCTGAGCCCGCTGACAATAAAGAGTTGGTACTTGTAGCTAATTGTTTTTTAGTTTTTTCCCATGTATTCAATTCTTTACTTTCTATTTCAGGAACTACTACCCGATTTTCATACATCGATAGTTCGATTGTAGAAAAAGAGGTTTGATTTTCAAGATACTTCATCTTACCAACCATCACTTCAATTTCTTCTTGTACCTCGGATAAATCTGCAGAAATTTTCAACAGGTCCTCTGTTTTTTGTGCCTTGCTCATAAAATCCAGAAGACGTTCTTCTACCGCTCGTTTAGATTTCACGCGAGATTCCAAATCCACAAATTGCTCGGTAACATCCTGCCCAGTTACATTACGCTCAAGAACTTCAGCCGCTACTCCTTCAGCTTCTAAAAGGAACTTCTCAAAATTCTTTTCTGGAATACGAACAATCATCCTGCCACTACTTGTTTGATCATCCTCTTGATAGACGTTCGATTCAACAATATACCCACCATATTGATCAACCTTTTTTTCGATATTGCTTTGTGCTTTGTCTAAATCTTTTACGTTAACACTTAAGCTCGCTTGGTGAATAATCATTCTGTCTGATGCCACTACGGGAGCTTCTGTTTTTGTTTCGCTCGACTCTTCTGTTGCCACTTCACTTTCAGTTTCACCGTCCGCATCACCTGATACTACATTGGACATTTCTTTGTCGCTAGACGAATCAGCACTTTCATACGAAGACTTATCTTCGCTACTGCTGCAAGCAGCCAATACTAATAATAAGGTGGTAATAAGAAAAATATAAATAGCCTTTCTCATCGTCAGTTGCCCCCTGTCTCTATAACTATTTATGACGAGTCAGATAGGAAAAATGTTACAATTTTAAATAATGTTTTTTGTGAGTCAAAGGTAATTGCTTGTTTACAAATTGAAAAGCGTTCCCATTATTAAACAGAAAACAAAAATCCCTAAAAACACTTCAAGATAATACGTTTTAACAGCGTCTTGATTTACCTTCGTTCGCTTCCCTATAAGCCAGCTCCCTAGCAAAGCTACAACGGCTCCACCTACTCCGTATTGAAGCACTGTAATGACGTATTCCATAACGGGTAGATATATCGTTTCAGAAAGACCCTCTCCCAAATCGGTTGTCTCTTTATATTTCGTAAAAAGAATGGCATAACCGATACCAACTAAGAATCCATAAAACGCGCTTTTTCTCAAAAGATTTTCCACTATATATAAGCTCCTTATAAAGATATTTGTTATTAATCATTCGACAAATTACAAAAATATCCTTTTTCATAAAACAAAACCCCCATGCGACGTTCACACGAGGGTTTATATTATTTATAGCTTATTCATTTCCAACAAGATCATTCTCATCACCAGGAGCATTATACGTTACGTATGTTCCGGCAATGAGATCATGTAAAGAGCGTTTATCTTCTCTAATACCGACCATAAACGCACTGACAATCGCCGCGATACCAAGGGTTACGACATAAATTAAACCTGCTACTATGACACGCATTAACATAGCCCCAATGCCTAATTTACTGCCATCCACTTTAACAATCCGCACATTCATAATTCGCTTGCCAACTGTATAACCGTACCACAAGATAGGTATCAATAAAGAATATAATATGGATAAAGGAGTTGAAAAGTCTTCATTCTCCCAATTTCCTGTCGCGATGTAAGCTATTGTGCCGACCGGTATACCAATAACCAAACTGTCTATAATATTTGCTAACAGTCGTACCCAAAAACCTGCTGGTTTTGTCATATTGTTCCTCTTTTCTAGTTGTAATCAGTTATTATTTTACCAAACGAAACCTTCAATAAGAATATTATTTCAAAATAAACAATTCCGACTTTAGTTTCAGAGATTCACATTTCCATCGGAGCTTTAATCCCTAATAGTCTTAATGATTCTTCTAAGACAATTACAACACTTTGTACTAACGAAACGCGGTAGTTCATCAAATTAGATTGAGTAACAATTTGAACATTTCCATAAAACGAATTAAATGCCTGTGCTAGTTCCACTGCATACTTTGCCATTAAAGAAGGATCTAGCTCCTTTGCGCTTCGATTGACGACATCAGGGAATTGTTCCAGGCATTTGATTATTTCCCACTCATGGTCATTGACTTCTTCAATTGTAAACTCATCCAACGCTCCCGCTTTTCTCAAAATTGAGCAAGCTCTGGCATAGCTATATTGTACATACGGGCCTGTTTCCCCTTCTGTCTGCAACATTTTCTTCAAGTCGAATTCAATATCATGTTTCCGATGTTGCTTTAAATCACTGAAAATAATCGCACCCACACCAATTGCTTTCGCTACTTCTTTTTTATTCATCAAGTTCGGATTCTTTTCATCGATAGTGGCCTCAGCTAATTGAATGGCTTCATTCAACACTTCTTCCAATAAGACAATTTTCCCTTTACGCGTCGATAATTTCTTTCCATCTTTCAAAATTAACCCAAACGGAATATGTTGAAGAGTATCCGCCCATTCATAACCCATTTTGTTTAGCACCGTCTTCAGCTGAACAAAATGTAAACTCTGTTCATTTCCAACTACGTACAATGATTTCACAAACTGGTGAGTCTTATGTCGATCAATTGCAGCTGTAATATCCCTCGTTGCATACAACGTCGCGCCATCTGACTTTTTGATTAGGCAAGGGGGCAGATGCTCTCCTACATCTACAACAAGGGCGCCATCCGATTCAACTAACAAGTTCTTTTGCTGTAACTCTTCAACAATTGCATCCATTTTGTCGTTGTAATAGGCTTCACCTTTATACGAATCAAATGAAACCCCTAGCATGTCATAAATTTTTTGAAATTCTTTTAAGGATTCAGTACGGAACCATTTCCACAGAGCCAATGCCTCTGGATGTCCATCCTCCAATGATTTGAAGGCCGCCCTCCCTTGGTCATTTAACGATTCATTACGTTCTGCTTCCTCGTGAAAACGAATATAGAGTGCCAATAATGTCTTGATTGGTGAGTCTTGCACTTGTTTTTCATTGCCCCACAAACGAAAAGCCACTAATAACTTTCCGAATTGAGTCCCCCAGTCACCAAGGTAGTTAATCTTCACTGGTTGAAAACCACTTTTTTCAAGCAACAACGCAATGGAATTCCCAATCACCGTCGATCGCAAATGCCCCATTGAAAAAGGCTTTGCAATGTTAGGAGAAGACATATCAATCGTCACTACGCCGCCTCCACCGACGTTTGAAGAACCATAATGATTTACTTCATATAAAATTGTATTCATAACCGACTGTGCAAATCCCGTTCTTTTCATAAAAATATTTACATAGCCATTAACGGCTTCCGCTTTTTCAACGTTCGCGTCTT
This sequence comes from Paenisporosarcina sp. P5_A11, assembly GCF_056400705.1. Classification (NCBI taxonomy): domain Bacteria; kingdom Bacillati; phylum Bacillota; class Bacilli; order Caryophanales; family Caryophanaceae; genus Paenisporosarcina; species Paenisporosarcina sp. P5_A11. The sequence goes on along the minus strand of NZ_JBFUKT010000003.1, from coordinate 18,705 downwards.
GAATAAGTCCCGCTAGTTCTTCAGCAATCAACTTAGGTGACTTTCTCATCTTTTTCGCAAATGGGAAACAAGGCAGTGCATAGTCCCCTAAATGGGCATACGTAGGAACTTCAATCATCTGTTCTTCAATTACCTCTGTCGTGATACGTTGAAGAATGTCTAATACCTTTTGTTTCATATGAACTCCTCCTAAGAAAATAACTGTAGTTGCACTAGTACGTAAAAATGAACGTAAAAAAAGCCCTCGCCTCATCAAACATGAGACGAAAGCTTAACTTCCGCGGTACCACTCAAATTACCCCATATAGGGCCACTTTCTCATAACGGTGAGTCACCGGCCTTTTCTACTTCATTCGAAAAAGCATCTCCGAAGTGCGGTTCACAAATCTTCACAACCAGGCTCACACCATCCCCAGCTCGCTTCATTATCCGATTTTGTTACTCTCTTCGTCCTAGATATTGTATTTGAATTTACCAAAGCGAAAAATGAAAGTCAACTTATTTTTAGGAATAACTGTAAATACCTCTACGCATGATTAATGTAAGCGAGGATAGCTAAATACATACAAACACCAGCTAAACTAAAAAAGAGTATAGAATTCATACGATTCCTTAGCATCTTAACCCCATACGCACTAAAAAATATGGCCGCAGCCAACTTAGAAACGCTTTGGAAATACGCATGATCCGAAAAAAACGAACTACTAAAAACAAACGAAATCAGCAAGGTTGTAGAAATGAGGATCTTAAACCACAAAGGCTCGTTAAGAAACAACTGAAACATGAACTTGATTCTTTGCATGACACGAGCTAATCTCAATTTGATATTCTTCAAAAGGATCACTTCCCTTTGGGATATCATCATTCAAGCAACTTCAGCGACAAGCAGTGCGTAACACCGACGGAACTGAGCAATCTCTTTAAATAAGAATTGCCATACTCGCAAATAACAACATACCAACGCCTAAACAACACCCATGTCAAAGTGTCTAACTCCATATATTTCTCCCTTAGACTCCTGATTGTTTCGCATAATTCCGTAGAACCATCCCATGTGAACGATACATCCCGAGCTTCTCATAATATCCCTGCAATTCCTCATCACACATTAAGTCAATCATGTACATATCACTCAGCAATTCCATCATTTTTTTCAACAGCTGTTGACCAATTCCTTGGCCTTGAAAAGGAGGAAGCACCTCCAAGAACGGAATATACGCCGACAATACCCCATCACTAATAGCCGTGATGAAACCAACCACTTGCTTGGATTCATCATCAACCGCTAAAACGACATGAGAGCTTTTTTCTAATAACCTAAGGTGAACTTCAAGCGAAGGTGGATTAGGCCAACCAACGAAGAAACCGTTTAATTGATCGCTCGTTATATCTTTTATTAATGTTGTATACATCATTTTAAGAACCCCTCCATCATTTGTTTTGAATGAGAGTCGTTCTGTAATGATCAATTGTAAAGCAACATGTTAAGCACCTCAGGATTATTGTATTGTAATTAGTTGGAACTCATCATCAGCTAACACCTGCCTCTTGCAAAACCATAAAATGATGTTAGTAAGTTGTCCCATTTGAATTCTTCCTTGATATGTCCACTAATATTATCAGATTATTTACTCAAAATAAATTTGTAATTATGTTAATAATTACACTTGATTTCAAACTCGAAGTAGATTTCTTATCATTTTTCGTTATTAATAAAAAATATGTTTTATGTGACATTTCGATCTTGATCTTTTCAAAGATATGTTGTATAATAAAGAAAAACACGAAAGGGTGTTCGTATATGCAAAATTCTAAAATTAATGTTATTGAATTATTTGCTGGTGTCGGTGGCTTCCGTTTGGGTCTCGAGAAAGCGAACCCCAATTTATTTGATGTTGTTTGGGGTAACCAATGGGAACCTTCTCGAAAAGCTCAAGATGCTTTCGATTGTTATGTAAGCAACTTTAAAACTGGAATACATTCGAATGAAGATATAACTACCGTATCTGATGATACGTTTATAGATTTAGAACCAAATCTAGTGGTGGGTGGTTTTCCATGCCAGGACTACTCAGTTGCACGCAGTCTTTCTGGTGAGAAAGGTCTCCAAGGGAAAAAAGGCGTCTTATTCTGGGAAATTAAGCGAGTAATTGAAAAAACAAACCCCAAGTATGTTCTCTTGGAAAATGTTGACCGACTTTTAAAATCTCCTTCTTCTCAACGGGGACGAGATTTCGCTGTTATGTTAGCTACTTTTAGAGATTTAAATTATACAGTTGAGTGGCGTGTCATTAATGCTGCTGATTACGGTTTTGCTCAGAGAAGAAGAAGAGTATTCATTTTTGCCTATAAAAATGGAATCGCTTTTGAAAAAGCACAAAGTAAGATTTCTGAAGATCAGATTGTTTTTAAAGATGGATTCTTCGCTAAACCTTTTCCGGTTAAATTTGAACCTTATAAGGATAGAATAACGTCAGTTACCTTACCCAGTGACATTGTATCTATCTCAGATGATTTTTCTTTTGGTTTTCATACCGCTGGTTATATGAAAGCAGGAGAAGTTTTCACAACACACGTTATTCCAAAAGAAGAAAAATCAATAACGTTGCGCGATATTCTTATTGACGAAAGCGAAGTCGATGAAAAGTTTTATTTATCGGAAACTGCTAGCGAGAAATTTGCATACCTTCGGGGTCCTAAAAAGATTGAACGGACAACTGCAGATGGACATGTCTATCAATTCTCTGAAGGCGGGATGTCACCTACAGATGATTTGGACAAGCCTGGTAGAACAATGCTTACAAGTGAAGGTTCCACAAATCGAAGCACACATATCGTTGAGGTCAATGGGCGGAAACGTTTCCTAACTCCTCTAGAATGTGAACGACTTAATGGCTTTGATGATAATTGGACAGATACTATGTCTGACCGAATGCGCTATTTCTGTATGGGAAATGCACTGGTCGTAGGATTGATTGAACGCATGGGGACACGAATTGAAGAAATTGAAAAAACAAATATACTTACTGACATTCAATTAGAATTGTCATTACGAAGCTGATACTCAATGTATCAGCTTTTTTCTTTACATGGTAAAATCTAGATATTGAATTTGGTTGCTTTAGGAGGTACATAATTGATTTACAAAACAGAAGAAGCACTTCTTTATAAAGCAAAAGAAGCTGAGGGTAAAACTTTTGGGGAAATAGACAAGAGCGGCAGAATTGAAAACCCTAAAGCTAAAGGGCAATTAGGACAAATAATCGAAGAAAGTTTCTTTGGATATGAAGTGAATTCCAAGTCAGAGGCAGACTTTTTCGATCTAGGAATTGAGTTGAAAGTTACTCCTTTAAGGCTTAATAAAAATAAAACTATCTCTGCTAAAGAACGATTAGTGTTAAATATAATTAATTATCAAAAAGAAGTGGAGAATACATTTGAATCATCTAGCTTTTGGAAAAAAAGCAAATCGATTTTACTCATGTTCTATCAATGGAGTCCCGAAGTTCATCGTTCTGAATATCAAGTACTTAAAAGTCATCTTTTATCTTTTAGCGAAGAAGATTTACAAATTATTAAGAACGATTGGATATTCATTACTAATAAAATTAAATCTGGAAAAGCCCATGAGCTATCTGAAGCTGACACCATTTATTTAGCTGCATGTACTAAAGGTAAAAATAAAGAAAGTTTAAGAACTCAACCATTTAGCCATATTTCAGCAATGCAAAGAGCTTATAGTTTAAAAGCAAGTTATATAACTGGAGTCGCAAGAAAAATATTATCGAACATAGACTTGATATCAATTACAAATAGCCAAGAACTTAAAAGCAAAACTCTTGAAGAAATTCTTCAGGGTCGCTTTTCTCCGTACATAGGGAAAACCATCACTCAGATTGCATCAGAAAATGGAATCTCAATCAACAAATCCAAAAGTTTTGTTCCCGATTTTGTCAGTGCCTTACTTGGAATCAAAGGAACAAAGCTGGATGACATTGAGGAGTTTTCAAAAGCCAACATTCAGTTTAAAACTGTGCGACTTGAACCAAATGGTATACCAAAAGAACATATGTCATTTAAAAATGTGAACTTTATGGAATGGGCAAATGAGGAATGGGAAGAAAGTTGGCTAAAAAACTATTTTGAACAAACCAAGTTTTTATTGGTCATTTTTGAATATAGAGAAACAGAAAGAGAAAATAAAAACCGTGAATTATTCTTCAAAGGAATCCAACTTTGGAATATGCCGATAAAGGAAATCGATGGAAGACTGCAATTCTTTTGGAAACATGTCCAGCAACAACTCATTAATGGCATTCAAATAGAGATGATTAAAAGGGGTAAAAGTACTGTAGCGAAGAATGATTTACCTTCTCCAGGTAGCAACGGTCTATGTCATATCCGTCCTAAAGGTAGGGATGGGCAGGACAAAACACTTTTACCTGATGGACAAATGATCGCTAAGCAAGCCTTTTGGTTAGATAGAGAATATGTAGCTTATCTTTATAGTCAAGGAGCTGTGTAAATGGCAGGATATATCTTTACACTTGATAGTATTGATTCTTTACATGAATTAATTTTAAACGGTGTTTATAGCACAAATTTAAATATACCCCAAGCAAATAATTGGCTAACTCCACATGAAGGAACTTTCGCTGATTATTTGTCTATGAGTGAAGGTGATAATGTCTATTTTTTCATTAAAAGAAAAATATATGGCGTAGGAAAGCTACTCAATATCAAAGGTGACTGCAAACATTTAAACTTTCCAGAAGCAGACATTCCCATTACCAGAAATTATTCAACTCTAAAAAAACAAATGATTTTGAACAAATCATCCTTTAATTTAGGTAATCGATTCCTTTGCACTTTTGAAAACGCACCCCGTTTTTTTAAAAACGGCATCGATATGGATGATATTTTAGCTTCTAATCCTAAAGCTTTCAAGATGTTACGGGTATTGTGGAAGCTATCTTTCATCAAAATTGATGATGAGGAAAACAAAGCACTCTTTGATATCATTTTAAAAACAAATGAACTCAATATTTCTAATCCTATAAATACCTTTCCTTCTTCATCTAAATCACATAAAAGAATACAAGGTTTAATAGACGAGAATTATAAAGTCTCTTCTAAAAACATTTTATCCTTAGCCTCTAGCGGTTCGAAAATAAGACATGAAATGGCTATAGAAGCAGGTATTATTGATTACATTAAAAATTCACCAACTGGTATCTTTGGTCATTGGGACTATTTGTCCCACCAAGTTGTTGCTTCTCCTTTTAAACCGGTAGATTATATGGATAAAATGGATGTTTTCGGATATCGATTCATTCCATCATTTACTACTATCTCTAAATATTTAACAATTGAAATAAAAAAAGATATTGCTGATAGAGAAGTCCTTAATCAATTAATGAAATACGTTGACTGGATAAATCAAGAATATAGTTTCGGTGATTATTCAATGATTGAAGCCTTTATAGTAGCTCATGATTTTCCAGATGAAGTTGTCAAAATGAAAAATGAAATTGGCAATCGGACTTTTGTTAAAGGTAGACGTCCTGCAGAAACAATTCATTGGTGTAACTTACGATTGATTAAGTATTCCTATGACGAATCCCTTTCATCCCTTGTGTTTAATGAGATAAAGTAAAGAAAAGTGAAAAAACGACCGGAATTGTATCTCGGCCGTTCTCTGTATGGAATAAAAGTTTCAATTCTTTAGTTACCAAAAGCAATTTACTTCGCATGAAAATGAGAAAATCTCCGCAAGTGGACGAGACACGATGGACTAAGAATAGAGTCACCACTGCCTCTCAGAAAGCCAGGAGTAATAGGATGTCAGTGCGCCAAAAGCGCACTGGCATCCTATTTTCACGTGCTTTTGAACCTGGCAAATACGGATCTATTTATAGTCCGAAGTGTCTCTGGAACTAAGCGCAGCTTTCCATTTTTTTCATGTATTATGATTGATGAAATATTAATTTTGCCTACTGTTACATGATTTTTTCTTAGGATATGGAGTATCTTCGTCAGCTCGTGACTTTGTGTTAGAGGAAGTAATTGAAAGAGAATTTACATCCTTGAAAATTATATGCAGTTAGTATTGACCTCCTTAGTATTTGGCTAAAGAGGTTTTTTGATATTCACTAAGGTTACGCAATAACAAAAACACCGACAAGTTCATCAAGTGGTAGTTGGTGGATGCCGTATGGGTCTTCGTAGCGAAGGTATTGGTTGTTGGCTTGTTTGATAATGCCGCGATGATAGTGGAGCTTGCCGTTTTTCCATGAGGTTAGGCGTGTTTCCATTTCGCTAATGAGTGCGCGTTCGATTTCTTCTTGCATTGTATCGTAGTCGAATTCGTCGAGTTCTGGTTTTTTTACCTTGTCGTAATCTTCTTGCCATTGACGAAGTTCAGCCACGTGCTCTGGCAACATCATGGCCGTCCACTTAATCTTGCCGCGATCTTTAAGATCACCATCCACTTTTAGACCACGATTGATTTTCATGCAATTACGTCCTCCCTTTCTCTTCGAATAACTGGAACTGCTGCTAGGACATGGTCAAAGTAAAAAGTGCGCTTGGCCTGTTTGGTAAAACAGTACGCTTGAAACGTGTCTTGGTAGGCTTTAATAACTTTCACACGACGTTTGGTGATGTTCCCGTCCTTTGCAAGATAGACCATTTCCAGAATATCTTGCCGCTTCATATACTTCACAATGGTGCCTTTCATACAAGCAGCCTCCCTTTTCTTTAGTATATGCGAACATCTGTTCTTTTATCAATAATTTTTTGTTGGCAATTGGTGGGAGATGATATTCATCTTCTTTTCTTTTTTAAAACACAAAAAAACAGCTCCAATGGAATGAGCTGCTTTTCCTTGTTATTTGAGCAGAACCTTTTAATCAACTGTTTTTTGATTTCGATTTATTTGAAACGAAGATGATCGTGCCAACGATGACTGCTGCTAGCACCATAAAAAAAGCAATACCCGCTAATAAAAATAAACTATTCATGATAAACTCCTACTTTTCTTATTTTTTGACTCTGTTAAACGAAATTGTTGTTTATCGTACATTTGGGGCGCAAATACTCTTTTGTTTGTAATGAATTATCGAAAGCATTGCTAATAAAAGCCAAAATAAAAGAAGCAAGAAGAGGCCGAAATGCATCTTCGGCCGAACATCTATTTAAAATTGTCTTCTTTTCTGTAGTTAACGAAACCAAAATTACTGAGTGCTTTCAGGTTTCAAGGGAGCGAAGGATGCACACTCGCCGTAGGATGATCTATAAAAAGAGGGTTTGGCGAAGTGACGCAGTCACAAGCCCATCCTCTATATTCCCTAGATTATTGTGCAGCAGGTAAAGCGTCCGAAGCGGACTAGAAACCTGTCACACTAAATACTCATCTCTAATCTTTTCAAATCTTTTCAAATCTAATTAAGAAAACAACTTTGAATTTGTAATGCAAAAATACCCCGACACTTGAAACTGCCAGGGGTTATTTTTCTTTTATCGTTAATTTAGCTTTCTGTATTAAAAAATTGAATTAGCTGATTCTTGCTTGGATTTTGAATTGGGTACCTTAGGTCACTATCCCCCATGTTTATAATGTATGGGTTTGTCGCTTCGATTACTTTGAACTTCCAATGTGGAGGAAGCCTAGATGAAGTGGGCTTTGTATCTGATATCATCATTTTCTTTTCGAATGATTTTAGTTTGGCCATTAAAAATTCTTCTTTAAAGCGGATCAGTAAATAGCCTTCTTGTTCTTCTGTTTCGAATAACTCCATAATGCTTTCTCCAACTTCAAACAAATGATTCTTATTTTGCACAGATGGTGAGATAATAAAAAATTTTCCTTTTCGAAAAACTTTTGTATTTCTCTCTTGGTGCAAACCAAGGTCATGAACTAAAAAATCTAAATTCACTTTTGATGATTCACGAGCAGTAGCCATAAAAATTCACTCCTTAAATTTTTCATCCGATACTTTAATTATATCTCAACTAATTCGTTACATCTCAATTTGTTATAATTATCTCACAAATTGCACAATTAATGAATGCTAGATAAAAGAAAGTAAAAAACGACCGAAATTGTATCTTCGGTCGTTGCGTTTATGGAATAGAAGGTGTTGCTTCTTTCATTACCCAAAAGGGTTCTGGTGCTTTTTTACTCTCCTACATAGAACAACTTAAATAAAATCTCTCTTTGAGGTACTTGCAAGCGTTCGAACTTCTCCAAAAACGCAGCTTTATCGTAGGTTACTTGATGTATAGTAACTTGCGCTTCTGCTTCAGTTAAATCGATAATGCCATATGGGGCAGTGTCTTAAGCGTGATGGTGAGTATATTGTGCTTTTTTCTGCACAGTTTTTTTTATATTTTTCGTGTACAATTGGGGCAGTTAATAGAGGACGGTACCGTCGATTCACATGTTCGGAATTTGCGTGACAAATAAAAACTGCTAGGTTTCAAGCGTCCGAGTATATTGTGACAGTTTGGGCATCGGCTATAAATGGAAGTGAGGAAGAACATGAAGACATGGATAATTATTATGGGTCTGCTTAGTTTAACGCTTGCAGCCTGTTCATCAAATGACACCACAGAAGAAAACGAAAAGACAGTAGATGAAGCCGCTCAAGACGCTCCTCTTGCGCCTTCAGAAGATTTTTACCAGAAAACAACTGACACCAAGTTGGACCATATTCATGGACTCGGCTACCCAGGTTCCGGTGATGCATTAATGCTTGCCTCCCATCACGGCCCCCTTCTCTATGAAGAAGGAACGTGGAAAGAAACAACGGGCGAAAAGCATGATTATATGGGCTTTCAAGCAGTAGCTGATGGATTTGTTTCAAGCGGTCATCCAGAACCTGGATCAGATTATGAGAACCCGCTTGGACTACTAAAAAGCACAGATGCCGGAGAAACATTTAAACAATATGCGTTTGCAGGTGAAATCGACTTTCATTATTTAGCGGCTAGCTACCATACAGATCGTATCTATGTTTTTAACGAAATGCCTACTGACAAGTTAGAGAACGGCTTCTTTTATACAGACGATTACGGACAGAAGTGGACAACGATGGACATGAATGGCTTTGAAGCCGAAATGATGTCTAATATGGCGGCTCATCCAGACACACCTGCAACTGTTGCGATTGGCACAGACCGAGGATTATATCTATCAACGGATGCAGGTCAAAGCTTTTCACTATTCAAGGATGACATGTACATCACTTATGTGACGTTAAGTAAAAGTCATGCGTACGTAGCGGAGTTAGTAGGTGACAAGGTGCAGTTGGTTCAAATTGACCTTGCTTCAAAAGAAGCAAAGGCTCTTTCAGTTCCACAACTGGCTAAAGATAATGCCGTCACTTATATTGCTACACACCCAACGAATGACAAAGAGATTTCGATTGCAACCCTACAAAATAATGTCTACCAAACGACTGATGGCGGGGTTACATGGAAGAGCTTAGTAAAACTCGGTGACTTGACAAAAGAATAGGCACTCTCGTGTTTTGGGTGTTGCTTCATTCTTCTATCATTAAAAAATAGCAGAAAGCCAAACAAGATGAGTCCTCATCTTGTTTGGCTTTTTATTATGCAGATTGTCAACGTCATTATTGAGTAAAATCGTGCTACTATAAATGCATCTTAGTTTTGATAAAGGAGATATCTATGGCAATAATCGAATCTTATATGTCCATGGTTCCCTTCCCTATAGCTGTATTGATAAGTATGCTAGTGAATATCGTGATTAGTATCGTAGGAGTTATTCCGAGTGCATTTCTGACTGCCATAAATGTCACGGCATTTGGCTTTTGGGGTGGGTTTTCAGTTTCTCTTATTGGAGAGATTGCCGGGAGTTTGGTTGCCTTTTGGTTGTATCGAAAAGGGTTTAGAAAGTTTGTTAACAATCGGTCTAAACATACACCACGGATGAAAAAGTTGCTCGATGCTTCTACTCGAGAGGCAATCTGGTTAGTAATTGGCTTACGATTAATGCCATTCATCCCTTCTGGATTAGTGACGCTATATGCTGCCGTCAGTAAGATGCGTTTCGGGTCATTTGTAGCGGCCAGCAGTATAGGCAAAGTTCCAGCTTTACTACTTGAAGTTTCAGCAACGTATGCTGTTGTGAAATGGATAGGTATTGGGCAAATTATTGTTTTCGGGTTGGCAGTTGGTGTACTATGTATGGTTTGGATAAAGATGAAACAACCTAAGAAATGATTCAGTACACTAAGAGTATCGAACCGTGAAAAACAGGGCATTCTGTCTAACAAAAACCCCCTTTCACCGCCCGTGTACGAGCTGTTGAAAAGTACTAGTCCTAAACTATTTTAATTTTTTAAGCAACATAATAGTTTTTACACCTATTTATAATATAATCCCATGACGTTGCCCCATATGTCGGATATTGTTTTGCGTATAATACAACATTCCCACAAAGAAAGGCGGTGTTATCTATGGGTGGACATCACGACGGCGGATCTTCTTTTGCTTTGCTGGTGGTTCTTTTCATTTTATTAATTATTGTTGGAGCTGCTTTTCTTTGCTAATTAAAATAATCATAAGGAAGAGAAAGCCACTCCCTACGCACAGCGAGAGCGCGAATAAGCGCTCTCATTTATTTCAAAAATCTACGGGTTGGTTCGAATAGGACAAGTAGGTTGATGAAAGTTTACATAATCCTCAGGAGGGAATTTAAAAAGTAGAGGTGACTTGATGCCAACATTTACGAGTAATGGAATGATTCTAACATATGAAGAACACGGGGCTGGTGAGCCATTTGTTTTGTTGCATGGATTGACTGGTAATCGCCACATGTTTGAAAATGAAGTGAAAATCTTAAAGAAGTATTTCCGCATAATTGTCTTGGATGCTCGCGGACATGGAGATTCTGAAAAACCGTCTACGTATACATTAGATGACCATATTGGCGACGTGCTTCGGTTACTGGACCACTTAGAAATCGAAGAAACTTATCTACTCGGCGTCTCGATGGGTAGTTATATTGCACAAGGTGTAGCCATCGCTTCACCAGAGCGTGTGAAGAAGTTGATGTTAGTGGCAACGAAATCACAAGGCAAAACGTCTTCTATGGAAGCCTTATTTGAGAAACACGCAGATGATCTTGAAGGATTAGACTTTTCGGAGAAAGTCGTGAAAGTATCTCCTTACATTTTTCATGATTTGAAAGCTGTCGGCAAGTGGAGCCACAAAGCCGGACAGCAGAGCCCTCCCTTAACAGCAAAAGAGATTTCCGCTGCTAATGAAGCATTAGAAGGCTTTGATTTTCGTGGAGATTTGCATCGAATCACTGCTGAAACGCTTGTTATTAGTGGAGATCACGACGGTCTAAACCCACCAGAAGTAGGTCGTGAAACGGCGAGACTGATTCCGAATGCCACGTTCGTTGAATTTAATCAATCCGGACATGCTCCAAACGTAGAGCAACCACTGCTATTTTTGGATTTCATCTTAGAGTTTGTTGACCAAAAATAAAGGATTCGTTCATTTAATAAAATAACCCCAGCTCGCTTTTGGCGAACTAGGGTTATTTTAGTTTCATTTAGGTTGTTTACGTTTTTTGCGAACAAGTTTAAATAAGTAGTACGCTAAAATGGCACCGATTAAGCCCCCCCAAATTAGAGCTTCATCTAATTCTTCCGACAAAAGTCCTGCAGGAATTAATGCAAGAGCAAAAAAGAAAAGGAAATTTCCAATAGTGGTTGCGAGGATAAACGGCCAAATCCGTACCGTACTGAGTCCTCCCAATATATTGACCAAACTAGTTGGAACTAAAGGGAATACCCTGGCTTGAAAGACATACGAAAAACCATTTGCATCAATTTTCTTAAGAAGTTCGGGTTTGAATTTTTCAATTAAGCGCTCTTGAAATAAATATCGCACGCTATAAAATACAGCAACTGCCGCAATTATACTCGAGATCCAACTCCATAAAAAACCATTAATAAAACCAAACAACGTAATATTAATACTAATTACCAATAGTAAAGGAAACACCGTAAATGAATTTTGAAGGATCATGATCACTAACATAAACACAACCGCATGCAGCATATTATCATCTAAAAAATCTTGAGTTGCTTCGATATCTTGATTCACTAGAAGCGTAATGATTTGGCGATTCATGATTAGAAAAACGAGCAACAGTATGAAGCCGCCCCAAATTAACCAGTTTTTATTTGTGAATTTGTTTAAGGCCTCTTTCATTTGTCACCTGCTCGCTTTTTAATCAAATTATCAACACTAGAAATGGGATTTCTCACGTTCTTAAATTAGTTTTATCATATCACGATTCATTAATACCAGCCCTTTTTTAATCTTCACAAGGAGCACCCTAATTATGTTATGATGAAAAAAATCCTTAAAATGGGGTGTTATGATGAAAGCTTACCAATTTCTTGTCACACTAAATCACGTAGAACCAAAGGTATGGCGTCGGTTTGTCATGCCTGTCGAACTTGATTTTTATGATTTGCATTCCGTAATTCAAACCTCTATGGGGTGGACAGACAGTCACTTGTTTAATTTCTTCGTTGAAGACTCCATTAACAACAAAACGATTGAGCTGGTTGCAAATGAAGAAACCGTTACAGAAAATTTCGCAATGGCACAACATTACATGAAAAACCCTCCTGAAGAAGGGACCTATGAATATAAAATGTATCAACGAATCATTCGCAAGCAATTATTGCTAGCAAGAGACGTAGATTTAAATCAATATGTACATGAATCTCCAGACTTTCGCTACCTGTATGACTTTGGCGACGGCTGGGATCATGAAGTGATATTTGAAAAAGTAGTGGATGATTTCGAGTATGATTATCCTCAAGTTCTAGAAGGCAAAGGTACTTGTCCTCCCGAAGACGTTGGAGGCCCACCAGGTTATGATGAATTCCAGCGTGTCATAAAAGATAAAGAAGATCCTGACCACGCATCTATGAAAAAATGGGCCAAAAGCCAAGGTTATAAAAAATTTAATTTGGCGAAGGTCAATTCAAATTTAAAAGATGAGTGGGACATTATTTGCGAATAATTCTTCTTTCTGATTCCTGCTCTGTTCCCGTATCTGCCTTATAAAAGTGCATATGTTAAAACATCCTTCCTAAAAAGGTGGTGTTAAACATGGGTGGTAACGAATGTTGCAACAATAACGATTCTACATTCATTTTGATCGTTGTTCTCTTCATCTTATTAATTATTGTCGGTGCAAGTTTCATATGCTAAGTAATTTTGATTAATCCTCAATTTTCACTATGACGCGGACCTTTTCTTCCCCATAAGCGTGCGCCATAGCATCAGAAAAACCTGACTCCCACTGCGGATGTCAGGTTTTTTCGTTGCGTTGTTGTGTCTGTATACGTCTGGAGAGGATAAAATGTCCGTACCCAGGTGAATGGTCGGAACGATTTCTCTTCACTTATGCAACCGTTTCTTTCTCATAAATTGGAACCCACCCTTCTGTTGTAACAAAGATACGAACCGCTACGACTTTGCGGTCTTCCATTAACGTAAAGTAGTGACGCACGTTTTCAGGAACAGAGATTAAGTCACCAGGTTGGAGTTCGACGTCGAAAAATTCACCATCATTCGCTTGAATGACGAAAATGCCATGTCCACTCACAATGAAACGCACTTCGTCGTCCTCGTGATGGTGTTCTTGTTGGAAATTTTTCAGCAGCTGTTCTAAATTCGGAGTTGATTCTGAAAGTGAAATCACATCCGCTTGTTGGTAGTTGCGACGCTCAGAAATATCGGCAATATCGATGCCAAATGCCGATAAAATTTGTTGTTTTTCTTCATCAGTTAAGTTGAATTTTTCACGAAGTTCCTTCGGGAGTTTATCAATATCCCATTTTTCATAAATGACTTCGTTGCTATATAAAAAATCGATTACTGCTTGTTCATCTTCAATACGTTCGTTTGATGCGTGTTTTCGAATGAATGCCATGATTAAAAACTCCCCACTACATGTTTTATGGATGCTACTTTGACTTGATAAGAGAATAAAAATTCCCATGCTTCCAAGATTTTTTTTGCTTCAAAGGCATCTTTTCCCCACACTGTAATTCCATGATTTTGAATAAGAATTGCCCCACTGTCTCCATTAACATAGCGATCAAATTGTTCAGCTAAAGTTGGGATGTGCGCGATATTCGCGATGATAGGGATGCTGACTTTGGCGTCTTGCTCCCATGAACCTAGAGCTTTAATAATTTCATTTCCAGTAAATTCAATATGTGTTTCATTTTTGTACAGTTCTGTAATCACATTGTTATCGATGGTATGCACATGAAGGACGCAGCCCGCGTTGGTTTTATTATAGATTTTGGCGTGCAACAATGTTTCAGCTGAAGGCTTTGACGTTGTGTCCTCTAACTTTTCACCATTTGAATCGACCAACAAAAAGTCGTGATTCGTGAATTTGCGTTTGTCTTTCCCTGATGCCGTGACTAGAAATGAAACGGGTTCATTCGAAACTTTAATAGACAAATTACCACTTGTTCCATAAAACCAATCGCGATCGGCTAATTCTTTTTTGATAGCTGCCAAATCGCTCCAACGTGAAAAGTAATTGCTCATGTGTGTACCTCCAATTGCTCTAAAATGTGAATTACATCTCTAAATGTTTCAAATGGCTCAAACGCAATGTTAAGTTCTTCGCACTTTTTACTGAGAAAATCTCTCGCAATGACTTTGTCTGCTAGTTTTGCAGCTTGTAGATCAGTAATAGAATCTCCGATGACGATTTTATAAGTGTTGTCTTCACTAAGTTTGCGAATGATGGATGGCTTACAGCAACCACAGCCATTTGAACAAAATTCATCACAAGTGTGTGGCCATTCAATCGAAATCGTATCACCTGAGAAATCTGCGACATTGCAATAAATATGGTCTTCAGTAATATAATCTTTCAGCAAAGGTTTGACGAAGAAATCAATGCCACCTGATACGATAAAGAGCGGAATACGTTGTGATCTCGTATACGCAACAAAGTCTTCAAAACCTTCGCGAATTTGTGCTTGGTCGAGGACAAATTGCGTAATTTCATCTTTTTGATTGGTTGAAAGCAAGTTGAAAAGTTGCGTAACACCTTGTTGAATGGAAATTTCTTGTCCGAGAATTTGGTCTTTTATCGGCTCCCATTCAGGTGGTGCGAACTTTTTCATGATGGCCATGATGTTGTCTTTGGTGGTGATGGTGCCATCAAAATCACAAAAAATAACTGGTTGGCTCATCGTACTTTGTCACCCCACAATTCAAGTACTTGTCGAAGTTCTTCGTTTGTTTGTGAGGCGACTGATAGGGTTTTCTTTAAAAGCGTTGCATCGACCGCTTGCCTGAATGCCTTACCTCCTGCTGCAGATCCTTCTGGATGACCGTGTACTCCGCCCCCTGCATTAATTACCGAATCAACTCCAAAATCTTCGATAAGTTGTGGCACCATTCCTGGATGAATTCCCGCTGAAGGCACAGGAAGTGTTGGTTTCACGCAATTTGGTTTCGTTAGCGATTCCACAATCTTAAGAGTTTCGGTTTTTTCAAGAGCCACACTTCCATATGGCGAAGGAAATAAGGAGAAATCCGCTCCTGCAAAACGCAGTAATTTGCCTAGTGCAAGTTGGTTTGACAGCCCGTAATATGGTGATGGCGTGAATGCTCCTGATACAGCAGGGTGCGCCATGATTGGAATCGCAATTTCACTATCCTCGGCTAAGCTTTGAAGCGTATCGAGTCCGTATGCATAAACATTAAACAACAACATGTCTGCCCCAAGCTCTGTTGCACGTTTTGCTTTGTCTCTTAAGTCAAATGTGCGTCCCGTTAAATTCACAGCGTATCGTGTGCGATGTCCAGTTTCTGAATATACTTTTTCGAGAACTTCACGACCTTTCGTGATTCGTTCTTCAAAAGGCGTTAACTCGTTGTCGAACAAGATCTCATCGTCTTTCACAAAATCCACGCCACCACGTGCCTGTTGTTCGAGTTGGTGCAGTAAAAAAGATAAGTCTTTGCCAAGGATTCCTTTGAAAATACTCATAACAAAAGGGCGATCTTGCACACCCGTCCAATTGCGAATCCCCTCAATCCCAAACTTAGGTCCTTTGAAGTGAGTAGCTAGCTCCGCACTGAACTCCAAATCAATTAATTTGATTTCCCCATCAAGCGATAATTTGCCAAAGGTCGTCGTCAAAATTGCTGGCAAGTCTGGACTAAAATTCGCAGCAGGATAAGCAATTCGAATAATTCCTTTCGTACGATTTGCATTTGGCTCCTCACCTAATGATTGGACAGATACAACGCGGCCTTTATGTTTCTTTAATTGTTGTTGTTCGAGTTGAGGCAAATCAGTCCAAGAACCAACAGTCAGACCAAGTGCAATGCCTTCAGCTTTTTTCTCCAAGTTTCCTGCGTTATGGACCAAATAACTCGCAATTACTTCACTCAAATTCGTCACCTCTTTAATCCACATAAAAAACCTCTTCACAAAAAAGAAGAGGTTAGTAAAAACTAACATCCTCTTATCTGTCAGCTACTGCTGCAAGAATTAGCACCGTGCCTACTCGCGTAAGTCGGTTGCCGGGTTTCATAGGGCTAGTTCCCTCCACCTGCTCTTGATAAGAAAAATGTAGATATGTATTTTTTAAAAATATAAATCGAATTATTGCATCTATTTTTAGTATTGTCAACACAATTTTTACACAAATCTGAATTAAACAACAGTTATTCAGTTGAGTCGAGTGAACTTGATAATTTACTGTGCGCGAAATGGACAAGCAGCATAGTAAACATTATAACAAGAGACCCGTCTCGCAGAAAAAGCGAAGCAGGTCTCTTGTAATTTTGAGCTTGAGAATTAGGAGGAAATTGGATAGTTGCGACAATAACATGAAAAGTTGAGACAATAATTCAAGAAGTTGCGATAATAACGATGAAAGTTACGACAATAACTAATAAAGTTGCGACTATAGATACCTAAAAAATCTTGCATCATAACATTATGAAATGAACTTCAATCCGACAGCTGCGCCTAACACCATTGCGATAAACAGCATGCGCAACCAGGTTTTCGGTTCCCCATATAAAATCATGCCTAAAATCGCACCACCAGAGGCGCCAATACCTGTCCATACTGCATAAGCCGTTCCCATCGGAAGACTTTCCATCGCGAATGCAAGAAATAAAAAACTTGCGCCAAAACTGACGAACAATCCAGTGATTGATTTCCAATTACGCTTTTTGTGCACTTGGTTGATCATCACAACGCCTGTCATTTCAAATAGTCCTGCAATGATTAAAAATAGCCAAGCCATTAGGATGCCCCCTCTTCCTGTTCTTTTGTCACTAGTTTAAGCCCAACAACACCAATCAACAGAAGCGCAATCAACCCAATTTTCGCGATGTTAAAATCTTGTCCAAAAAATAGGATATCTGCGATTACTGTGCCTGCTGTCCCGAGTCCAACGAACACCGCGTACACTGTACCCACCGGTAATGTTTTCCCTGCCATGATCATTAAATAAAAACTCACAGCAATGGCCACTGCCGTCCCAATCCATGTCCATACATCATCCGCGTGTTTTAAGCCAATGACCCAAAACACTTCAAAAAAAGCGGCAATGAATACTTTCATCCATTCTTTATTCATCCTGTTCATCCTCCTCCAATAAAAATAAGCCTGAGAAATTAACGTAAAATACGCTATCTCCCAGGCTTTTATCCTTCCGTGTATCTTTGCAAACAAGCAAAGCGTTTTCTCTCGGACCAGACCAAACCAGTTGTTTGCGGAACCCTAGAAAACTTAATCACCATAAATGGCGCTTTATGAAATTAATCAGTGCATGGCTAGAATAATACATCTTATGCGGCTAGTCAAATGAAGAGCTCATTTCATTACTCATTATGTAAAATCCACACTTGTATTTTTCCAACGAATGGCATTACGGAAATTACAGAGTGAACATATTTTTTCTGGTTTTTGATCCGATATATAAAAGATTGACCCAGAAAGGAAAGGGTCAATCTAGTTGATTACTATTATTTTCTTGGGTCAACATAGTCAGGATAATCCGTAATAATACCATCCACTTTCATCTTCAAAAGAAAGTCAGCAGATTCATGACTACGTACAGTCCATGATTGTATTTTCATCCCTTGTGAGTGCACTTGATTGACTACATCTTCAGTGATTAATCCGTAACTTGGATTAAAATAATCAGCGTAAGCACTAAACTCTTTTAATGCTTGCGGTGTTGTATGTGCCTTTGACCCTGTCAGCACACCAATTGGAACTTTCGGTAGAAGGGTGTTCATTTTTTTCATAGATTCAAAGTTAAAAGATTGAATAATCATTTTTTCATTTTGCGGCTTATCAAGATTGCGATCTTTTAACTCCTGAGCAATACTTTCTTCAATGCCAGGATAGAGTTCTGGAGCCTTTAATTCAAGTAAAATACCAATCTTCCCATGATATTTATCGAGAATTTCGTCAAACGTAGGGATTTTTTCTCCTGCAAATTCATAGC
Organism: Paenisporosarcina sp. P5_A11; assembly: GCF_056400705.1. Classification (NCBI taxonomy): domain Bacteria; kingdom Bacillati; phylum Bacillota; class Bacilli; order Caryophanales; family Caryophanaceae; genus Paenisporosarcina; species Paenisporosarcina sp. P5_A11. The sequence continues at coordinate 133 of NZ_JBFUKT010000003.1, read as the reverse complement.
CCTTCCAGCTTCCTGCATCCAGATTTTTCAGTTGGTTAAAAGTTAAATCTTTTATATACCCAGTGCCATCTGTTGTTCGGTCAACAGAAGTATCATGCATTATGACTAATTCACCATCTTTACTTCTTTGAAT